>NZ_BCBD01000093.1:0-21058 GCF_001320345.1 Pseudomonas sp. NBRC 111127
TTATCACGCAACCAAAAACCAGCGCCCAGGATTTCAAGCCCTGCAAAGGTGTGGCCGTTGAAACCGCATAGGTATTCGTTCCCATCGGCCCCACCCTCAAGCACCAACCACCGATTCAACGAGGTTTCAGATCAAGCCGCCGCAAATGGCATGTCACTTCCTCACGGTCGTGATACAGCTGCTTGCACGCAATCGAAACCCGTACCTTACGCGCCTTGAACGTCGCCTCCATGCGCTCGAGCAGCCGCCGTACCTCGGCATAACGCTGCTTCATCGGCAACTTCAGGTTGACCACCGCCTCCCGGCATAGCCCCTCACCCAACCAGGTTTCGATCAGCGAAGTCGTCCGCGCCGGCTTCTCGACGATATCGCAAACCATCCAGTCCACCGGTTGCCTGGGTTGCCAGGTAAAGCCATCGGCCATCAGGTGCTGGACCAGGCCAGTATCCATCAGGCTCTCGGCCATCGGCCCATTATCGATAGCCGTCACCAACATGCCACGACGCACCAGCTGGTAAGTCCACCCTCCCGGCGAAGCCCCCAGGTCGACGCCGGTCATATCATCGCCCAAGCGCTGCTCCCACTGCTCACGCGGGATGAACTGGTGCCAGGCCTCTTCCAGCTTGAGGGTCGAACGGCTGGGCGCCTCGCGGGGGAACTTGAGACGCGGGATACCCATGGGCCACAACGCGCTGTTGTTGGCCGCAGCGATACCCGCAAATACCCGCCGGCCACTGATGAAGGTCAGCAGCAAGCGTGGGCGGCTGGCGTCGTCAACCAGGCGCCCGGCCTTTTCCAGGGCCTTGCGCAAAGGCACTTCGAACTTGCGGCAGAACGTCGATAACGCCTTGCCCTCGTTGCTGTCCAGCACTTCCAGCCACAGACTGCCGAACACAGGAAAACCAGCCAACTGCGCAAGCAGCACACTGATACGGTCACTTTCCGGCAACTCGACAAACGCACCCCGAGCCCATTGCCGCGGGAAGATCAGCTGATTGAAACGCAGCTCCCCCATCAACCGCTCGGCACCGCCCTCCTCGCTACAGACAAACTCGGCGCTGGCACTTTGCGGCTTGCCTTTGGCATAGCCCGCGACACCCAGGCGGGCGGCATGTTCGCTGATCTCGGCGCACACCTCACCCTCGAAACCGGGCCGGCAATGCATGAACAGGGTATTCATCTCTCACTCCACTACGGCGGGCGCGTCACAGGCGCCGGCAGGGCGGCGATGATAAAGGAAGTTCGGAACCTGCGACACGCCCCGCCGGTCCAGAAAAGGGTCAGGTGGCCTAAACCGGTCTAACCTGACCTTTCAGCCAGGTCCGTGCCGTGCGGGCCGATACATAACGGTGCTACCGGCAAACCGCAATTCAATGCCGGGCACCGGCGCAGAAGGAGTTGGCAATGCCCTCGCTCGATAGCCTGAACACCCTCAAGCCGCTCAAGGTCGGCGACCAGACCTACCACTATTTCAGCCTCACCGAAGCCGCCCGCCAGCTGGGTGACCTGCAACGCCTGCCCATGTCCCTGAAGGTGCTGCTGGAAAACCTGCTGCGCTGGGAAGACGGCAAAACCGTGACCGGCGACGACTTGCGCGCCCTCGCCCAGTGGCTGGGCGAGCGGCGCTCCGACCGCGAAATCCAGTACCGCCCCGCACGCGTACTGATGCAGGACTTCACCGGCGTACCGGCAGTGGTCGACCTGGCCGCCATGCGCGCCGCCATGGCCAAGGCCGGCGGCGACCCACAACGCATCAACCCGCTGTCACCGGTCGACCTGGTGATCGACCACTCGGTGATGGTCGACCGCTACGGCACAACGCAAGCCTTCAGCGAGAACGTGGAAATCGAAATGCAGCGCAACGGCGAGCGCTATGCCTTCCTGCGCTGGGGCCAGAACGCCTTCGACAACTTCAGCGTGGTACCGCCGGGCACCGGCATCTGCCACCAGGTCAACCTGGAATACCTGGGCCGCACGGTGTGGACCCGTGAAGCCGATGGCCGCACCTATGCCTTCCCCGACACCTTGGTCGGCACCGACTCGCACACCACCATGATCAACGGCCTGGGCGTGCTCGGCTGGGGGGTCGGCGGTATCGAGGCCGAGGCGGCCATGCTCGGCCAGCCCGTATCGATGCTGATCCCGGAAGTGATCGGCTTCAAGCTGACCGGCAAGCTGCGCGAGGGCATCACTGCGACCGACCTGGTGCTGACCGTGACCCAGATGCTGCGCAAGAAAGGCGTGGTCGGCAAGTTCGTCGAGTTCTATGGCGACGGCCTGGCCGAGCTGCCGCTTGCCGACCGCGCCACCCTCGCCAACATGGCCCCGGAGTACGGCGCTACATGCGGGTTTTTCCCGGTCGATGACGTCACCCTGGACTACCTGCGCCTGTCTGGGCGGCCAGAAGCGACCGTGCAACTGGTCGAGCAGTACTGCAAAACCCAAGGCATGTGGCGCTTGCCCGGCCACGAGCCGCTGTTCAGCGACACCCTGGCGCTGGACATGCACGACGTCGAAGCCAGCCTGGCCGGGCCCAAGCGGCCGCAGGACCGGGTCGCACTGGGCCAGGTCAGCCAGGCCTTCGACCACTTCATCGAACTGCAACCCAAGCCGCTGGCCAAGGAAGTCGGCCGCCTGGAAAGTGAAGGGGGTGGTGGCGTGGCCGTTGGCAATGCCGACCAGGCCGGCGAGATCGACTACAGCCACCAAGGCCAGACCCACACCCTGCGCGATGGCGCCGTGGTGATCGCCGCCATCACCTCGTGCACCAATACCTCCAACCCCAGCGTGATGATGGCTGCCGGGCTGGTAGCCAAGAAAGCCCTGGAAAAAGGCCTGCAACGCAAACCCTGGGTAAAAAGCTCGCTGGCACCGGGCTCCAAGGTGGTCACCGACTACTTCCAGGCCGCCGGGCTCACGCCTTACCTCGACGAACTGGGCTTCGATCTGGTTGGCTATGGCTGCACCACCTGCATCGGCAACTCCGGCCCGCTGGATGAAGCCATCGAGAAAGCCATTGCCAGCGCGGACCTCACCGTGGCCTCGGTGCTGTCGGGCAACCGTAATTTCGAAGGGCGCGTTCACCCGCTGGTCAAGACCAACTGGCTGGCTTCGCCGCCGCTGGTCGTGGCCTATGCGCTCGCCGGCAGTGTGCGCGTGGACCTGACGCGTGACCCGCTGGGTACGGGCAAGGACGGCCAACCGGTGTACCTGCGCGATATCTGGCCCAGCCAGCAGGAGATCGCGGCGGCGGTGGCCAAGGTCGACACGGCCATGTTCCACAAGCAATATGCCGAAGTGTTCGCCGGCGATGCCCAGTGGCAGGCCATCGAGGTACCCCAGGCCGCTACCTACGTGTGGCAGGCAGACTCCACCTATATTCAGCACCCTCCATTCTTCGACGACATCGGCGGGCCGCCACCGGCCATCACCGATATCCGCGGCGCCCGCGTGCTGGCGCTGTTGGGCGACTCGGTGACCACCGACCACATTTCCCCTGCCGGCAACATCAAGGCCGACAGCCCAGCTGGACGCTACCTGCGCGAAAAAGGTGTGGAGCCACGTGACTTCAACTCCTATGGTTCGCGGCGCGGCAACCATGAAGTGATGATGCGCGGTACGTTTGCCAATATCCGAATCCGCAACGAAATGCTGGCGGGCGAGGAAGGCGGCAACACCTTGCACGTGCCCTCGGGTGAAAAACTGTCGATCTATGACGCGGCCATGCGCTACCAGCAGGAAGGAACCCCGCTGGTAGTGATTGCCGGGCAGGAATACGGCACCGGCTCCAGCCGCGACTGGGCGGCCAAGGGCACGAACCTGCTGGGCGTGAAGGCAGTGCTGGCGGAAAGCTTCGAGCGTATCCACCGCTCCAACCTGGTGGGCATGGGCGTGCTGCCGCTGCAGTTCACGGCCGGGCACGACCGCAAGGCGCTGGGGCTGACCGGCAAGGAGCAGATCGACGTGCTGGGGCTGGACGGCGCACCGATTCACCCCGGCATGCCGCTACAGGTGCGCATCACCCGCGAGGATGGCCAGCAGGAACAGATCGAGGTGCTGTGCCGGATCGATACCGTCAACGAGGTGGAGTACTTCAAGGCAGGCGGGATTCTGCATTATGTGCTGCGCCAGCTGATTGCGGGTTGAGGGCGCAGCCGCACTGGAAAACCTGCGACACCTGCCAATCGAGCGCCGCCCACACGGCGCTCGATTGCTCAGGCACCCTTGCACCAAAATCGAACACCTTTTGTCACGCATGTTAAATAATCACTCAATAATCCCGGTGGCTTGCCGATACCCATCCAAAGCCCTGCGGACTATCACCCCATGCGTAACAACCAGCCGATTACCCAGAGAGAACGGACTTTCCCTGCCCAGCAGCGGTTGATCTCCACCACCAACGCCAAGGGCGTGATTACCTACTGCAATGATGCCTTCATCGACATCAGTGGGTTCACCCGCGAAGAACTGACCGGTGCGCCGCACAATCTGGTGCGCCACCCCGACGTGCCGCCTGCGGTGTTTGCCCATATGTGGCAAACCCTCAAGCAAGGCCAGCCGTGGATGGGTATCGTCAAGAACCGCTGCAAGTCGGGCGATCACTACTGGGTCAACGCCTACGTCACACCGATTTTCGACAACAACCAGGTGGTCGGCTTCGAGTCTGTGCGGGTCAAACCCACCGCCGAGCAGATCCGCCGCGCCGAGGCGCTGTACCAGCGCATCAACCAGGGCAAGCCGCCGGTACCGCGCCGTGACAAGTGGCTGCCGGTGCTGCAGGACTGGTTGCCGTTCATCCTGATCAGCCAGGCGGGCTTCCTGATTGGCAACTGGCTGGGCCATTCCTGGGGCTTCGCGTTGGCCGCCGCGCTTTCCGTACCGCTTGGGCTGATCGGCCTGAGCTGGCAGCAACGCGGCCTCAAGCGCTTGCTGCGGCTGGCTGAACAGACCACCTCCGACCCGCTGATCGCGCAGATGTACACCGACAGCCGTGGCGTGCAGGCCCGCCTGGAAATGGCCATGCTCAGCCAGGATGCGCGCATGAAAACCTGCCTGACCCGCTTGCAGGACAGCGCCGAGCACCTCAGCGACCAGGCGCGGCAGTCCGACGCCCTGGCACACAAGAGCTCTTCGGGGCTGGAACGCCAGCGGGTCGAAACCGAACAGGTCGCCGCCGCCGTCAACCAGATGGCCGCGACCACCCAGGAAGTTGCCAACCACGTGCAACGCACAGCCGATGCCACCCAGGAAGCCAACCGCCTGACCAGCCAGGGCCGGCAGATTGCCGGGGAAACCCGCGAGGCCATCGAACGCCTGTCGACAGCAGTGGGCGAAACCGGCCAGACCGTCACGCAACTGGCCAAGGACAGCGACGAAATTGGCGGTGTCGTCGATGTGATCAAGGGCATTGCCGACCAGACCAACCTGCTGGCATTGAATGCCGCCATCGAGGCGGCGCGGGCTGGGGAAATGGGCCGTGGCTTTGCTGTAGTGGCCGACGAAGTGCGCCAGCTGGCTCAACGCACCGCCGAGTCCACCGGGCAGATCCACAGCCTGATCGCCAAGCTGCAGCAAACCGCCAGCAACGCCGTACTGACCATGGAAACCGGCCACCGTCAGGCGCAGGAAGGCGTTGATCGTGTGATGCAGGCTGACGAAGCGCTGGTCGGCATCAGCGAAGCGGTCGCCAACATCACCGACATGGCGACCCAGATTGCCGCCGCGACCGAAGAGCAGACCGCCGTGGCCGATGAGATCAGCCGTAACATCAGCACCATCGCCGAACTGGCCGACCAGACCGCCGAGCAGGCACAGCACTCGGCGCTGTTGAGCGAAGAGCTGACCACTACGGCCGGGAGCCAGTACTCACTTGTGGAGCGCTTCAACCGCTGACCGCAGGCCTGCGCGCCGCGAGGGGTTGCACAGCAGCCCCTGGCTGGCCACTCATGCCCAGGCAGGTTTACCAGTCCAGGCTCAAGCGGCTCTCGAAATAGCGCTCTTCGCCGCTCAACGGGTCGGTGAAACGCAGGCTCTGCGCCAGCAGTTTCAATGGCCGCTGGTAATCGTCTGCGGTGTCGAGCAACTGCGGATAGAACGGGTCATTGCTGATGCCCGCGCCCAACGCAGCCATGTGCACCCGCAACTGGTGGGTCTTGCCGGTGACCGGCGACAACCCATACCGCCACAGCGCTCCGCGCTTCTCCAGCACTTCGGCCAGGGTTTCACTATTGGCCTCGCCCTCTACCTCATGCATGCGGAAAAAGGGCTCGCCATGCACCAGGCGGCTTTTGTGCACCAACGGAAACGCATGTTGCGGCAAAGCGGCCGCGATGGCCTGGTAGCGCTTGTCGATACGTCGCTCGGGGAACAGCCGCTGATAAGCGCTACGCGTATGCGGGTTGGCAGAGAACAGCACGAGCCCGGCGGTGTGCCGATCGATGCGATGCAACGGCACCAGGTGAGGGTTATCCAGCCTGCGGATCAGGCGGCGCAGCAAGGTGTGCTCAACGTACTCGCCAGTCGGTGTCACCGGCAGGAAATGCGGCTTGTCCGCCACCACCAGGTGCTCGTCCACGTGCAGCACGTGCTCCTGCACCGGGATCGGTCGCTCGTTCGGCACTTCGCGAAAATAGTGCAAGCGCATGCCCGGTTTGTAAGGCAGCTCGGCAGCCACTGCCTTCCCCTGGGCGTCCAGCACCCGCCCCCTGGCAAAGCGGTCGAGCCACTGGGCACGGTCGATGGCCTTGAAATGGTCACACAGGCAATCGAGCACCGTTGCCCAGTGACCGGGTGGCAGGCACACGGTGCTGGCTTGCTGGTGGGCGGGGTCGAACGGCGTGGACATGGCAGGGCTCGGAACAGGCACGGCCGCGCATTATCACCCAACCCCGCCCCATCAACCAGCCTGGGCCAGCGCCTCGCTGCGCTCCTTCAACCAGCGCAGCACCTGCACCGGCTCCCAGCGGCCAGGGTCGTATAGTGCGTAGAGCGCTCCCTGGTACCCGACCACATCGAGCCCACGGTGGTAGCCGGCACGCTGGAACAAGGCTTCGATCTCGGCAAAGCAGGTATTGAAATGCACCTTGCCGAAGGGGGTGCGGTCATCGGTCACCAGGCCTTCGAGGCGCAGTTCCAGAACGGCGTCGGCCACCCGCTCCACAGGCATGCGGTTGACGCTGTACTTGAGTTGCTCGACGTTGAGCATGGCTTTACCTCGATACTGTATTTATATACAGCATACGAACATCCTCGCGTCGCAGTCAATGCGCTTCATTGCAGCCCCGCCAGATAGCCGCCGCCCTTGCGGATGGTCAACACCTGGCGCCGCGGGGTGCCCCGCGCCACCGACAGGTGCACCCACTTGTCGAATTCCAGGATGAGTTGATCGAACGGCACCGTACTTTCGCTGATCCGTTGCACGGTCTCGCGCGGGCTGACCTCGATGACCGTGAAGTCAGCCGCCAGCCCTTGGACATGCTGGCTGTTGGTGGCACCGCCAATCAAGCGGTTGACTTTCTCGCTACGGTAGCCACTGCTGACAATGATGGGCACGCCGAACAGCGCGCGCACCTGTTCCAGCGCACAACACAGCAGTTGCAGGTTGGCCCTGGCTTCAGGTGGCGGGGTGTTGTCGAACCCATCCCTGGCCGCGAGCTGGGAAACGGTCAGTTCAGCGAGGGTGAAATGTGGTGTGATCAACATGGCAAGCGGTTCCGATGATGGCTAGGGGCACCGGCACTGGTGCGCCGGCGCCTGATCATCAGCGCGCATCACCTGCCATGGAGCAGGGTTGTACCTCCCCTGTCGGTGTCATTGCCCCAGGAACGCCACCACCTGCTCGGCATCGAACGGCCAGTGCAACTCGGCACCGTTGTCACAGCGCCGGAGCACCGGAATGACCAGCCCATAGCGTTCGAACAAAGGCTGGCTTTCGGCAACATCGACCAGCTCCACCAGCAGGCCATGATCGACGAAGGGCATCAGCACCGACTCGGCCACTTCACACAGGTGGCAGCCGAGGGTGCCGAACAGTTGGCATTCAGGCAGCATGGGGCGGGTCCCGATGTGGCATGCAGAGAAACCTATTCTAGGACCACCACGGCCATCGTGCACCTTCAATCCTGGCTGGTGGCGCCGATACGGTGCAGCGACAGGTCAGCGCCCTGGAATTCCTGCTCATGGCTCAGCCGCAGGCCATGCACGGCGCGCAGCGCACCATACACGGCAAAACCACCGGCAAGTGCCACCACCACGCCCATCAGGCTCCCCAGCAACTGGCTGACCAGGCTCACGCCGCCCATGCCGCCCAGTGCCGCCTGGCCGAAGATGCCGCAGGCAACCCCACCCCACACGCCACACAGACCATGCAACGGCCAAACACCCAGCACGTCGTCGATTTTCCAGCGGTTCTGGGCCGCGGTGAACGTCCACACGAACAGCCCGCCCGCCACCAGGCCGGTAGCCAGCGCACCGATCGGGTGCATCAGGTCTGAGCCGGCGCAAACCGCCACCAACCCGGCCAACGGCCCGTTATGCAGGAAGCCAGGGTCGTTGCGCCCTGCCAGCAACGCCGACAACGTGCCGCCAACCATGGCCAGCAACGAGTTGATCGCCACCAGGCCACTGAGCCCCTCCAAGGTCTGGGCGCTCATCACGTTGAAACCGAACCAGCCAATGATCAGGATCCACGAGCCCAGGGCGAGAAAGGGAATGCTCGAGGGCGCAAAAGCCACCAGCCGACCATCGCGATAGCGACCGCGGCGCGGACCGAGCAGCAGCACCGCCGCCAGCGCCAGCCAGCCGCCCATGGCATGCACCACCACCGAGCCGGCAAAGTCATGGAACGGCGCGCCAAAGCGGTCCTGCAACCAGGCTTGCAGGCCCAGGTTACCGTTCCATACCACGCCCTCGAAGAAGGGGTAGACGAATGCCACGATCAGTGCGGTGGCACACAGTTGCGGCATGAAACGCGCACGCTCGGCGATGCCCCCGGAAATGATCGCCGGAATGGCTGCAGCGAAGGTCAACAGGAAGAAGCACTTGACCAGCGCGTAGCCATGGTCGGCAGCCAGCGTTGCAGCAGGCTGGAAGAAGTTGACCCCATAGGCGATCCAGTAACCTATAAAGAAATACACCAGCGCCGAAATGGCGAAATCGCTGAGGATCTTCGACAAGGCATTGACCTGGTTCTTGTGGCGTACGGTGCCCACTTCGAGAAACGCGAAGCCGGCATGCATGGCCAGCACCAGAATGGCGCCCATGAGAAGGAACAGGGTGTTGGAACCGTGGACCAGGGAGTCCATCGCGCTGTGCATGTTATCCATGAAATAGGCAGACCTGCTGAAAAAGGCACCAGGACAGTTCAAGAACCTGCATCCCTGCACCGAATCGGTGCCAGCCGTCACCCTGTTTCAGTTGCGTGGGCGCGACCTGCGTGGTTTTTTCTTGGGTTTGTCGAGGATTGCGTTAAGGTTTATCGATATTCGCCGCGTGGGCGCCCCGAATCGGCGCAAGAACAGCCTGAGGTGCCCCGCAACGTGGCAAACACATAGCAAGGCGCATACCAGCACACGCGGGTGTACGGTCACTTGAACCTTCCGCGCGTGCTATCACTCGAACTACCAACATTCATCGACAGGGAGAGACACATGGCCAGCAATTCGGCAAAGACTGCACAAGAGATATTGATGGCTGACTTCCAGGCTTTGGTGCGCGACACCGAAAAGCTGCTGGCCGACACCGCCAACCTGGCAGGCGACCAGGCCGAGGAGTTGCGCGGGCAGATTCACGAGCGCCTGGCTCAGGCCCGCGAAACCCTGCAGTTGACTCAGGAGTCGGTACGGGACCGCGGCCAGGCTGCGCTGGGCAGCGCCGAGCAGTACGTACAGGAAAACCCATGGCAGGCCATCGGCATCGCTGCCGGCGTCGGCCTGTTGATCGGCCTGCTGGCCAACCGGCGTTAAGGGGTTCCCATGGAGAACGAAGCCAACGGCGCCGGCGCATCGGGCAGGCGCCTGGGCGCAGCCGCGCTGGGGCTGCTGCACAGCCATATCGAGCTGTTCGGTATCGAGCTGCAGGAGCAGAAAGGCCGCACGCTGAGGTTGCTGTTGTTCGCCGGCCTGGCACTGGTGTTCGCCCTGCTGCTGCTCACTGCACTGTCGGGCTTGCTACTGGTGCTGCTGTGGGACAGCTATCGCCTTGCCGGCATCATCGGCCTGTGCGTGTTCTATAGCCTGGCTGCACTGTATTGCGGTGTACGGTTGAAGGCAGCGGTGTTCGACGAGTCATCCCCCTTCAACGCCACCCTCGAAGAACTCGCCAAGGACCGGGAGCGCTTGTTGCCATGAACCTGCCACAACTGCCGAACACACGAAACCCACGCGAGCTGCGCAAGGCGTTGCTGCGCCTGCGCATGGAAATGCACCGCCAGGAGATCCGCCACGAATCCGGGCAACTGCTGGCACCGTTGCAGCGCATGCGCGGCATGGGCAGCTCGCTGCATGACGGCTTGGGCATCAAACACGCGCCGCTGTGGGGCATTGGCGCTGTGGTAGCCCTGGGCTTCATGACCGGCAAGGGCGTGCGCAGCGGCAACCTTGGCAGGCTTGTGCGCCTGGGCACCAGCCTGCTGCCGCTGGTGCGCCTGTACCTGCAAGGTAACCGTCGCCCCTGAAGGCGGTGCATGGGCGCAGGCTCGACCGCGAATGTGTCGGTGCCGCCACCGGCCGTTCGCGGGTAATGCATGCCAGCGGCCAGCGTTGCCCCTGCCACTTGCGCGCAGGCACAGCACACCAGAAGCTATAGTCTTTGACCCCCTGGAGACCGCGCCTTGGACTGGCACACCCTGCTCACCCGCGAACGTCTGGGCAAAGCCCTGTATAGCGCCGAAGAACTCGGGCGCAGCCCCTTCCACAAAGACCACGACCGCATCATTTTCTCGGGCGCCTTTCGCCGCCTGGGGCGCAAGACCCAAGTGCACCCCGTCACCAGTAACGATCACATTCACACGCGCCTGACCCATTCGCTGGAAGTCAGTTGCGTGGGGCGTTCGCTGGGCATGCGCGTGGGTGAAACCCTGCGCGAAAGCTTGCCAGACTGGTGCGCGCCCAGCGACCTGGGGATGATCGTGCAGTCGGCCTGCCTGGCCCACGACATCGGCAACCCGCCATTCGGCCATTCTGGCGAAGACGCCATACGTCACTGGTTCCAGCAGGCGGCCGGGCGCGGGTGGCTGGACGACATGGGTGATGACGAGCGTGCCGACTTCCTCAATTTCGAGGGCAATGCGCAGGGCTTCCGCGTGCTTACGCAACTGGAGTACCACCAGTTCGACGGTGGCACCCGGTTGACCTATGCCACCCTCGGCACCTACCTCAAATACCCCTGGAGCGCCCGCCATGCAGACGCCCTGGGCTACAAGAAGCACAAGTTCGGCAGTTATCAGAGCGAGCTGCCACTGCTGGAACAGATCGCCCGCAAGCTCGGCCTGCCACAGCTGGAGCACCAGCGCTGGGCGCGCCACCCGTTGGTGTACCTGATGGAAGCGGCCGATGACATCTGCTACGCGCTGATCGACCTGGAAGACGGCCTGGAGATGGACTTGCTGCAATACGGCGAAGTCGAAGCCTTGCTGCTCGACCTGGTCGGCGACGATCTGCCGGAAACCTATCGCCAACTCGGCCCTGGCGATTCTCGCCGGCGCAAGCTGGCCATCCTGCGTGGCAAGGCCATCGAGCACTTGACCAACGCTGCCGCCCAAGCTTTTGTCGAGCAGCAGCAAGCGTTGCTGGCCGGGCAACTTCCAGGCGACCTGGTCGAACACATGCACGGCCCGGCCAAGCGCTGCGTGCTGCAGGCCAAAGACATGGCGCGCAACAAGATCTTCCAGGACAAGCGCAAGACCCTGCACGAAATCGGCGCCTACACCACACTGGAAATCCTGCTCAATACCTTCTGCGGTGCGGCGCTCGAACAACACGGCGGGCGCACACCCTCGTTCAAGAGCCGGCGCGTCATGGACCTGCTCGGCAACAGTGCACCAGACCCACACGGCTCGCTGTACAACGCGTTCCTGCGCATGATCGATTTCATCGCCGGCATGACCGACAGCTACGCCAGCGAAATGGCCAGGGAAATGACCGGGCGCTCGGGCCCGGGCTGAGCCATGGCGGTGCAGACCGGCCAGCGTGCCGGTGCTGCACCTGGGTTACAGGAAACTTCCTACATATACCAAGGGCAAATTAAACAACACGTTTAATTTGCCAACGAAAAGTTACCAAATGCACTTTGACATTGGGTCGCGCACGATTATCTCGTAGCCCGTTTTGCTTTATCTTGTAAGCCATTTCCCATATGGGGCAAACAGCCCTTCCTTGCATGCCCGTTGACTTCCAACTGCGATAAGGTGCCGCCTGTCACCCACAATTGACCGCAGGCAAGTTGAACATGCATTCCATATTTATTGTTGACGATCATCCGGTCATCCGCCTTGCCGTCCGCATGCTGCTGGAAAACCAGAATTACAAGATTGTCGGTGAATCGGACAATGGCGTGGACGCGATGCAGATGATCCGCGAGAGCCACCCCGACCTGGTCATCCTCGACATCAGCATCCCCAAGCTAGACGGGCTGGAGGTGCTTGCGCGCTTCCAGGCCATGGCGCTGCCCATGAAAGTGCTGGTGCTGACTGCCCAGGCCCCGGCGTTGTTTGCCGTGCGCTGCATGCACTCGGGTGCTGCCGGTTATGTGTGTAAGCAGGAGGACCTCGGTGAACTGCTGAGTGCAATCAAGGCCGTGCTGGCCGGTTATAACTACTTCCCCAGCCAGGCAATAAAGCATGACCAGGTAACCACGAGCGACCTGCAACTTTTCCGCCAGGTAAATGATCGCGAACTGATGGTGCTGCAACTCTTCGCCCAAGGGCGCAGCAACAAGGAAATAGCCAAGGGCATGTTCCTCAGCAGCAAGACCGTGAGTACCTACAAGAAGCGCCTCATGCAAAAGCTGCAGGTCAGTACGTTGGTCGACCTGATCGAGATGGCCAAGCGCAACGCGCTGGTCTGAGCATGTTCATGGCCCGCCCTTTCGCCCGCCTGCTGCTCGCGCTGCTGCTGTTCAGCAGCGCGGCACTGGGCACCCACCACGAAACTGCATCGTACACGCTCCTGGCGCGCTCATCGGCCAGGCCAGCGCCACCGCAACTCACCGCCGAGCAACGGCAATGGCTTGCAGGGCGCCAGGAACTGGTACTGGGAACATCGGCCCCCGACTACCCGCCGTTCGACATCTCCAGTGGCGGCCATGACTACCAGGGGCTCACCGCCGAATATGCAAACCTGATCGGTACGGCCCTGGAGTTGCCGGTACGCGTGCTGCGTTTTCCCAGCCGCCAGGCCGCTGTAGAAGCACTCCGGCAAGGCGACATCGACCTGCTGGGCAGCGCCAATGGCTACGAAGCGGCCAGCGACGGCCTGGCCCTGTCGCACCCCTATGCCGTTGACCAGCCGGTGCTGGTCACGCGCGAAGACGAAACGCGGGCACTGGACACAGGCCTGGCCGGCATGCGCCTGGGCATGCTCTATCACTACCTGCCCGAGGCAGAAATGCTCAACGCCTACCCCAAGGCCGAGCTGCTGACGTTCGAGTCTTCCAGCCAGGCGTTGAATGCCGTAGCGTTCGGCCAGGCCGACGTGTTCATCGGCGACACCATTTCCACCCACTACCAGCTCAACCGCGGCCACCTGCCACGCCTGCGCATGGCCAACTTCGGCAAGCACGAAGCCATCGGCTTCGGCTTTGCCCTGCGCCAGCAGGACACCGTACTGAGGGAACTGGTCGATACCATCCTCGATAGCCAGCCCCCCGCCATGCGTGCCAGTATCTTCAAACGCTGGAGCGCCGGCAGCGACCTGCTGTTGACCGACCGCAACCTGCAATTGAGCGCAACAGAGCAACAATGGCTGCAACAGCACCCCGTGATGCGTGTGGCCATTGACGACACCGCTGCGCCCCTATCCTACTTCGACGGCTCAGGGCATTTTCGCGGCATCACTGCAGACCTGCTTGAGCTCATTCGCCTGCGCACCGGCTTGCGCTTCGAGGTACAGCGGGCCAGTGGCATCGCCGACATGATCGCCCGCTTGAAGGATGGCCGCGCCGACGTGATCGCCGCCCTGGCCATCGCCGGGTTGGTCGACAAGGACCTGCAGATCAGCCGGCCGTACCTGGAAAGCGCCTATGTTCTGGTCAGCCGCAAGGACAAACCGGCCCCAGGGTCCCTGGAGCAGTTGCAGGGCTACCGCATCGCCTTTACCCGCCACAGTGCCATGCATGCCACGTTGCCGCAGCATTATCCGCACATTGGCTGGGTCGAGAGCGCCAGCGCGTTCTACTCCATGGCGTTGCTCAACAGCGGCGCCGTCGATGCGGTGATCACCACCCTGATCGATGCCAACCACGCCCTGGCCAGCAACCCCGACCTGGTCATCCGCACCTCGGTCGGCGGTGAGCCCGCCAACTACGCCATGGCCACCAACGCGTCTTCACCGGCTTTGGCCTCGATCCTCGACAAGGCGCTGCAGAGCATTTCGCCGGAGGAACTGGGGGTCATCAACAACCGCTGGCGCAGCTTTGGCCCGCACGAAGACAGCAAGAGCCAGAGCTACCGCCGGCTGGCGCTGCAGGTGGTACTGGCCACGGCGGTGCTGCTTCTGCTGGCGTTGCTCTGGAACGCCCGCCTGCGCTTGCAGATCCGTCAGCGCCAGCGCGCCGAAAGGGCGCTGAACGACCAACTGGCATTCATGCGCGCACTGCTCAACGGCACCCCTCACCCCATGTACGTGCGCGACCGCGATGGCCGCCTTCAAAGCTGCAACTACAGCTATCTGGAGGCGGTACAGGCCCGCTCCGAGCAGGTTATCGGCAAACAGCTGACCGCCAGCCTGTTCGCCGACGCCGAACAGACCCGGCAAATCCAGGCGGATTACCACAAAGTGATGGCCGCCGGCTCCCCCCTGATCATGGACCGCCCGTTGCGGATCAAGGGCCGGGAGATGACCATCTACCACTGGATCCTGCCCTACCGTGATTCGCTGGGTGAGGTGCAGGGCATCATCGGCGGCTGGATCGACATCAGCGACCGCCGCCAGCTGGTCACGGAACTGCGCCAGGCCAAGCAGCAGGCCGACGATGCCAACCGCGCCAAAAGCACCTTCCTGGCCACCATCAGCCACGAAATCCGGACGCCCATGAATGCGGTCATCGGCATGCTCGAACTGGCGGTCAAACGCGCCGATCAAGGGTGGGTGGACCGCAGCGCGCTGGCCTTGGCGCACCATTCGGCCAAAGACCTGCTGGGCCTGATCGGTGACATTCTCGATATCGTGCGCATCGAATCCGGGCATCTGTCGCTGGCCCCCGAGGTGGTCGACCTGGCAGCGTTGGTCGAGTCGGTGGGGCGCATGTTCGATGGCCAGGCACGGCAAAAAGGCCTGGCGCTGGAAGTGATCATCGAACCGGCCGCACGTTGCCACGCGTTGCTCGACCCCCTGCGTTTCAAGCAAGTGCTGTCCAACCTGGTGAGCAACGCCATCAAGTTCACCGAGCATGGCCAGGTACGCATCTGCGTCAGCCTGCTGGACGAAGCCCCTGGCAGGCCTGCAATGCTGGACCTGGAGGTGCGCGACAGTGGTATCGGCATCCATGCCGACGACCTGAAGCGCCTGTTCAACCCGTTCATCCAAGCCAACCCGCACAGCCAGGGTGCCCGTGCGGGCACCGGGCTCGGTCTGGCCATCTGCCGCAACCTGTGCGACATGATGGGGGGCAGCCTGACCATCAAGAGCCTGGAGGATGTCGGCACCCAGGTGCGCCTGAAGATGCCGTTGCAACGGGTCGATGCTGCAGCGCAACCCGCCCAGTTGCCGGAATGCCTGGACGTTCCCGACCCCGGTCTGCGCGTGCTGGTGATCGACGATCACCCGGCCAACCTGGAACTGATGGCGCAGCAGCTCGGTTATCTGGGCCTGCAGCATGCCAGCGCGCGGGATGGCCGGGAAGGCCTGGCCGCCTGGCGCGCCGGTGATTTCGACGTGCTGGTGCTGGACTGCAACATGCCGCACATGAACGGCTACCAGCTGGCAACCGCGGTGCGCACCGAAGAACGCCATGGCCAGCGGCCGCGCTGCACCATCCTGGGTTATACCGCCAACGCCCAGCCAGAGGTCCGTCGCAAATGCCTGAGCGCCGGCATGGACGACTGCCTGCTCAAGCCCATCAGCCTGAGTACGCTCAGCCAGTGCCTGGCGGGCATTCACCCGCGCCGCCAGCAATGCCCCCCGAACAGGTTGTACGAACTGGACGGCCTGGCGGCCGTGACCGGGCCAGCACCCGACGACCGCCAGCGTTTTCTGCAAGCGCTACTGCAGAGCCTGCAGGCCGACCTGCTCAGCTTGATGGCGCTGGACCCGCAGCACGACAGCACGGCCATCGCCGACCAGGCCCACAAGGTGCTGAGCGCCGCACGCATGCTCAAGGCACCCGCCCTGATGGCGGCATGCGAAGCGCTGGAAGCCGGCACCCTCACCCCTGCCCAGCTACGCTTGAAGCGCCAGGCACTGGCACGCCACATGCGCCGGGTGGAGCGCGCCCTGGCCAGGGAGTTGGCGCCACCCGCCGACACTCAGGCAGGCAGCCACGCGTGTTAACTGGTAGACTGCGCGGCGTTATTACCTAAGAGGATTGTTTCATGGCCACAAACCGCTCCCGTCGTCTGCGCAAGAAGCTGTGTGTCGACGAGTTTCAGGAATTGGGCTTCGAGCTGAACCTGGAATTCAAGGAAGATCTGGATGACCAGGCAATCGATGCTTTCCTCGACGCGTTCCTGGCTGAAGCCATGGACGCCAACGGCCTGGATTATGTAGGCGGTGACGATTACGGCCTGGTGTGCTCGGTCAAACGCGGCTCGGTCAGCGAAGAACAACGCGCCGCCGTCGAAGCCTGGCTTAAAGGCCGCAGCGAACTGACCAAGATCGAAGTCAGCCCGTTGCTGGACGCCTGGTACCCGGAAAAGCCGATCAACAAGGCTGAGTAACCCTCAGCCCGGTTCGATCGAAGAAAGGCCACCTCTCGAGGTGGCCTTTTTATTGGCGATGGTTTTCCGTCGAACGTGGCGCATCGTCGCTACGCTTGGGGCATAATGCGGTTTCTTTAGCTCGTGGGGCCATCATCGCTTACAGCCCCAATGTCCTTTTCCCTCGCTGCAGGGTATTTGCTCACCATGATCAAAACGCTTCGTCCCCTCGTACTCGCCGGCCTGCTATTGCCCTTCGCCTTGCCCAGCCAAGCCGCAGCCGTCAACACCACCTTGCCTGCCAAAGTGCAGCAGGCGCTCAAAGCCAACAAACTGCAAGACACCGCACTGTCGCTGGTCATGCTGCCCCTGGATGGCCCCGGTGTTCCCACCGTGTTCAATGCCGACGTGTCGGTAAACCCGGCCTCGACCATGAAACTGGTCACCACCTACGCAGCCCTCGAGCTGCTTGGCCCGACCTTTCAGTGGAAGACCGAGTTCTACACCGACGGCACCCTTAGCAACGGGGTGCTCAACGGCAACCTGTACCTCAAAGGCGGCGGTGACCCCAAGCTGAACATGGAAAAGCTGTGGCTGCTGATGCGTGACCTGCGCGCCAATGGTGTGCGCACCGTCACCGGTGACCTGGTATTGGACCGCAGCCACTTCGTGCAACCCAACCTGCCCCAGTTCAACGACGACGGCGGTGACGAAAACAAGCCGTTCCTGGTCAAGCCCGACTCGCTGCTGGTCAACCTCAAGGCCCTGCGCTTTGTCGCCCGCAACGATGGCGGCAAGGTCACCATTGCGGTGGAGCCACCGATTGCCAGCATCCGCATCGACAACCAGGTCAAGCCTGTGGCCTCGAAACAATGCAGTGGCGATGTGCGCTACAACCCAGTGCCTCAGGCCAACGGCATCAGTGTGACGGTCAGCGGCCAACTGGGTGACGGTTGCAACTCGCAGACTTACCTGGCCCTGCTTGACCACCCAACTTACGCGGCCGGTGCCGTACGTGCCATCTGGAACGAGCTGGGCGGCACCATCCAGGGCGGCGACCGTGTCGAGAACGTGCCCAAGAGTGCCCGCCTGCTGGCCCGTGCCTTCTCCCCAGACCTGGTCGAAGTGATCCGCGACATCAACAAGTACAGCAACAACACCATGGCCCAGCAGTTGTTCCTCAGCCTTGGCGCACAGTTCCGCACCGATGCCGATGGCGACGATGCGCGTGCCGCACAGCGCGTGGTACGCCAGTGGCTGGCGAAAAAAGGCATTACCGCGCCGCACCTGGTGATGGAAAACGGTTCTGGCCTGTCGCGAGCCGAGCGCGTCAGCACCCGGGAAATGGCCGAGATGCTGCAGGCAGCCTGGAAGAGCCCCTACGCTGCCGAATACATGAGTTCGATGCCGCTGGTGGGCATGGATGGCACCATGCGCAAGCGCCTCAAGCGCACCGCCATGGCCGGCGAAGGGCACATCAAGACCGGCACCCTGAACACGGTGCGCGCAATAGCCGGTTTCAGCCGCGACAGCAACGGCCACACCTGGGCAGTGGCGGCGATCCTCAACGACCCGAAACCATGGGGTGCCTCGCAGGTGCTGGACCAGGTGCTGCTGGACCTGTACCGCCAGCCGAAGCTGGCCGGCAGCACCGCTGCCAATTGATGCATCGAGCGCCGCCCGCGCGGCGCTCGATCTCACAGGCGCTGAAGATGTGGTGGCCAGCACCTGGCAGCGCGGTCAGGCAGACTCCCCCTCTACCCGGTCCCGCCCGGCCTGCTTGGCCGCATAAACCCCGGCATCGGCGCGCAACAGCAACGCGTCGGCGCCCTCCCCCGGCCGCCACCCGGCCACGCCGAAACTCGCGGTGACTTGGCCCACGCCGTCTACCGGGTCATTGCGCACGCCTTGCCAAAGCTCCAGCGCCAGCACACGCGCCTGCTCGGCATCAGTGCCCGGGCACAGCACCATGAACTCCTCCCCGCCCAGCCTGCAGAACACATCGGTACGCCGCAAGCGCTGGCCGACGCGCTGGCACAGGCTACGCAGCACCCGGTCACCGACCGCATGGCCGAAACGGTCGTTGATGCGCTTGAAGTGATCAATGTCGAGCATGATCACCGCCAGCGCCTGGCCATCTCGCTGGGCACGCTCCAACTCGTTTTTCAGCCGTTCCTGGAAGTAACGGCGGTTATGGATGCCGGTCAGCGAATCGGTCACCGACAGCCTGCGCAACTCGTGTTCCACACCCTTGAGATCGGAAATATCGGTCAGGTAGCCATGCCACAAGGTGCAGCCCTGCTCGCCCACTTCCGGCGTTGCCTCGCCACGCACCCAGCGCAAGCCCGCCCGGGGCAGGCACACGCGGTACTCCTCGCGCCATGGCGTCAGGTGCTCGGCCGAGTAGCGCACCGAACGGCTCACCCGCTCCAGGTCATCAGGGTGAATGCGCTCGTACACTGCGGCGGCATCCTCGCGCAGCTGCTGCAGGTCCAGCTCATAAATGTCGTACAGCCCCTTGCTGGCATAGGGGAAACACGAATGGCCGTTTGCATCCAGCCTGTACTGGTAGATGCCGCCCGGTACTTCGGCACTGAGTTTTTCCAGCAACCGGTCACGCGCAGCCAATGCCTCATGTACCCGACGCCGCTCGGTGACGTCGATGCAGATGGCCAGGTAACCCACCCATAAACCCTGGTCGTCCAGCATGGCGGTCACCAGCATGTTGGCTACCAGTTGGCTGCCGTCGGCGCGTACCAAGGTCCACTCACCTGGCTCGGCGCCCTGTTCGTATACGGTTTCGGCAAACAGTGCATGGCCCCCCGCAATGGCGCGGCCAAAGCGCAAACTCAAGGCATGGGCACGCTGGCTCAGCTCCTCGGCCAGCACCAGTTGCTCAAGGCGCAGGCGGCCAATGGCTTCACTGGCCGGGTAACCGAGCATGCTTTCGGCACCGGCATTGAAGGTGCTGACCACCCCTTTGAGGTTGGTGGCGATGATCGCAACCTGGGTCGCGGCATCCAGCACGCTGCGCAGCTGGTTGTGGGTGCCACGCAGCGACTGTTCGCTGACCTGCAGCGCTGCGGTGCGCTGTGCAACCAGCGCCAAGGCCCGTTGACGCTGGCTGAACAGGTTGAACAACAGCACGCTCAGCAGCAGGCTCAGCAAACCGCCCAATGCACCGACTGCCAGCACCGCCGAAGAACGGTTGGCCTGCAGGAATGCCAGGCTGGGGCGGATACTCAGCAGCAGCTGGCGGTCCGCCAGGTGCAACACCTGATCGCTGACCAGCGACAGGGGCGCCACGGGGTTGTTGGAGTCGTACAGAACTTCTGGGCCCTGCCGCCCGGACGGGTCAACCAGGCGCGTTACCAGGTTATCGTCAGGCGCCACTGGCCGGCCATCGCCGATCAGCTCGGGCATGCTCAACAGGGCCAGCACATAACCCGCTACCGCGCCGTGGGGCGTGGCAACGGCGAATACCGGGGCCACCATCATCAGGCCGCGCGCGCCCGGTTCGCTGGCATTCAACTTCAGCGGCTGCGACACCGCCATGCTCCCCGGCACCAGCGCCCGCGCAAGCACTGCCCGGGCTGCATCCTGCGCGGCCAGGTCGAGACCAGATGGCAGCCCCGGCAAGGTGCCTGACGCGTTATACAGCACGGGAAAATACAGGTCGCGGGCAGGGGCGCGGCGCCACTGCCCCTGCGGGTCCTGATCGCGAATCATAAAGCCCGGGCCGGCAATGTTACTGGCCTGGCGTTCGAACACGGCGCGCTGCGCGGCCTCTACACGCGGGGCCCAGGCATAGGCCTGGGTACGGTGCAGCAGCGGCCGGGCATAACCGGCAAATTCCCGGGGGGTTATTTCATCGGAATAGCTGAAAAACCAGCGCAGCCCATCCAGGCGCTGCTGCTGTTCGGCAAAACGCTCGGCGATGCGGCCAAAGCGCTCGCCCGCCAGCAACTCGAAGCGCTGGCGCAGCTGCTG
>NZ_BCBD01000094.1:0-20973 GCF_001320345.1 Pseudomonas sp. NBRC 111127
ACTGCGATCTCTCGTAGCGGGAGGCGAATCATACAGCGTTTAGAAGCACTGTCAACCATCATCTCAACCGCTTTCGATCATTTGATCGTAGCCCTTACAGCGCTTTCCGAATCGATTAACTCATTGAATTTCAAGGAGTTTGTCGTTCCGTTGTCGCTGGAAGTGGGGCGCATTATAAGGGGATTCGAGAGGGCGTCAACCTTTAATTCAAATAAACTTTCAGGGCGCTTAAAAAGCAAAGCGGGGAGGCCTGGCGGCCTCCTCGCTATATAGCTAGACCAGCATTCCCTACAACACGCCAGCGCTGCGCAGCTGGCGCACTTCTTCCGCTCCTAGCCCTAACACCTCTTCAAGGACGACCTCGGTATGCTCACCCAACATAGGCGGCGCCAGCCGATACTCGACAGGCGTTGCCGACAAACGTATCGGGCTCGCCACCTGCGGCACACTGCCCGCCAACGCATGCGGGATACTGACCGCCAGCCCGCGAGCCAGCACTTGGGGGTCGCGGAACACCTGGGCAAGATCATTGATTGGCCCACACGGCACACCCGCTGCCTCCAGCTGGCTCACCCATTCGGCCGTGGTCTTGAACACGGTGGCCTGGCGAATCAATGGAATCAGCTCAGCCCGGTTGGCCACACGCAGCTTGTTGGTGGCAAAGCGAGGGTCAGTCGCCCATTGAGGCTGCCCGGCCACCTCGGCGAACTTGCGGAACTGGCTGTCGTTGCCCACGGTAAGAATGAAATCGCCATCCGCCGTCGGAAAATCCTGATAAGGCACGATGTTGGGGTGCGCATTGCCCAGGCGACGGGGCGCCGTGCCCGTGGTCAGGTAGTTCATTGCCTGGTTCGCCAGGCAAGCCACCTGCACATCCAGCAGCGCCATGTCGACATGCTGGCCGACCCCAGTCTGGTCACGGTGGGCGAGGGCAGCCAACATAGCCACCGTTGAGTACAGCCCGGTCAGAATGTCGGTAAGGGCGACACCCACCTTGACCGGGCCTGCGCCTTCCTCACCTTCCGGGCGCCCCGTCAGGCTCATCAGCCCACCCAGCCCCTGGATCATGAAGTCATAGCCAGCGCGCCGGGCATAAGGCCCGGTCTGCCCGAAACCGGTGATGGAGCAATAGATAAGCCGCGGATTGTCGGCCTTGAGGCTCTGGTAATCCAGCCCATAGGCCGCCAGCCCACCCACCTTGAAGTTCTCGATGACGATATCGCACTTCGCCGCCAGCTCACGCACCAGGCGCTGGCCCTCTGGCCGCGTGAAATCGATCGTCACCGACCGCTTATTGCGGTTGGCCGACAGATAATAAGCCGCCTCGCTCGTGTTCTCGCCATTGGCACCTTTAAGGAAGGGCGGCCCCCAGGCGCGGGTATCGTCCCCACTGCCCGGCCGCTCGACCTTGATCACGTCAGCCCCCAGGTCGGCGAGGATCTGGCCAGACCACGGACCGGCCAACACGCGCGACAGGTCCAACACCCGCAGATGTGATAACGCGCCCATGGACTGGCTCCTTATCAATAGAAAGCCTGGATACCGGTTTGCGCGCGGCCCAGGATCAGCGCATGCACGTCGTGCGTACCTTCATAGGTGTTGACCACCTCCAGGTTGACCAGATGACGGGCGACACCGAACTCGTCGGAAATCCCGTTACCGCCAAGCATGTCGCGCGCCATGCGTGCGATATCCAGCGCCTTGCCGCAGGAGTTGCGCTTCATGATCGAGGTAATTTCCACCGCCGCGGTGCCCTCGTCCTTCATGCGCCCAAGGCGCAGGCAGCCTTGCAGCGCCAGCGTGATCTCGGTCTGCATGTCCGCCAGCTTTTTCTGGATCAGCTGGTTTGCAGCAAGTGGGCGACCGAACTGCTGACGGTCCAGCGTGTATTGGCGGGCGGTGTGCCAGCACGCCTCTGCAGCACCCAGCGCCCCCCAGGAAATGCCGTAACGGGCCGAATTCAGGCAAGTGAACGGACCTTTGAGGCCACGTACATCGGGGAAGATGTTCTCTTCCGGCACAAACACGTTATCCATGACGATCTCGCCAGTGATCGACGCGCGCAAACCGACCTTGCCATGAATTGCAGGCGCACTCAGGCCCTGCCAGCCCTTTTCCAGGACGAAGCCACGGATATCACCAGCGTCATCCTTGGCCCACACCACGAATACGTCAGCGATCGGGCTGTTGGTGATCCACATTTTGCTGCCGCTCAGGCGATAACCGCCCTCGACCTTCTTGGCCCGGGTAATCATCGAGCCCGGGTCAGAGCCATGGTTAGGCTCGGTCAAACCGAAGCAACCGATCCATTCCCCACTCGCCAGCTTGGGCAAGTACTTCTGTTTCTGGGCTTCGGTACCGAATTCGTTGATCGGCACCATCACCAGCGAAGACTGAACGCTCATCATCGAACGATAGCCGGAGTCGATGCGCTCCACTTCGCGGGCAATCAGGCCATAGCACACATAGTTCAAGCCGCTGCCGCCGTATTGCTCGGGGATGGTCGCACCCAGCAGGCCCACTTCCCCCATTTCGCGAAAAATCGCCGGGTCGGTCTGCTCATGACGAAACGCCTCGAGTACACGCGGGGCCAGCTTGCCCTGGGCGAACTGATACGCACTGTCACGCACCATGCGCTCTTCTTCAGTGAGCTGCTGATCCAGCAGCAGTGGATCGATCCAGTTGAAGCTTGCTTTACCAGCCATGAGCGGAATCCTCGAGAAGGGGGCGGAGTTTCTATGTGCCTTTGAGCCTAGGACTGATTGCCCGCTGATACAAACGAGGATTGCGCACCATATAGTGATATTTTGTCACTTCGAAAATCAGAAACCCGCCACATTTGCGGCCTTACGAGTGAGGTTGACGTACATGCGACGCAAGATCCCCAGCACCTCTGCATTGGTTTGCTTCGAGGCCGCTGCGCGTCACCAGAGCTTCACCAAGGCCGCCCAGGAGCTTTCCTTGACCCAGGGCGCCGTCTGCAGACAGATTGCCAGCCTGGAAACGTTCCTTAACGTAGAGTTGTTCCGCCGCTCGCGCCGTGGTGTGAAGCTGACCGAGGCGGGCCTGTCGTACAGCCGCCAGGTTGCCGCGCAACTGGACGCGGTGGAGCGCGACACCTTGTCAGTGATGCGACAGCAGGGCGCCAGCGTGATCGAACTGGCAGTAGTACCGACATTCGGTACCCAATGGCTGCTACCGCGCCTCAAAGACTTCCAGCAGCGCCACCCGGAGGTCACCGTGAACCTCACCAACCGCACCCGGCCATTTCTGTTCGCGGACACAACATTCGATGCCGCCATCTATTTTGGTGATGGCGACTGGTCTGGCACACAGTCGCAGCGGCTGATGGGGGAAAACCCGTTACCCGTATGCAGCCCGGCACTGCTGGGCGGGCAAGGCACGCTCGAAGCACGGCACATCGCTGAGCTGCCACTGTTGCAGCAGAGCACGCGGCCGTACGCGTGGCGGCAATGGTTTGCCAGCGTGGCCATGAATGTGGAACGTGACATGACCGGCCCACGCTATGAGCTGTTTTCGATGCTTGCCCAAGCGGCCATGCACGAGATGGGCGTCGCGCTGATACCGCCGTTTCTGATCCAGCGCGAGTTGCAGGAGGGTAGGCTGGTAGTCGCTAACAGACACGTCCTGACTAGCGACAAGGCCTACTATCTGATGATTCCAGAACGCAAGGTGGAGTCTGCATCTCTGCGCGCATTCCGTGACTGGCTGGTGAGCCAAGCGCAGGCATATGCCCAGGAACGGGATAATCTGACCCCGTAGTCAATTATTTTTAACACCTACAGATATATGTATTTGTCGCATATTCGTAAACTGTTACGTACGCACAAAAATACCCGTTAACCGTCCTGACTACGCGGCTTTGCGGGTTATTTTGCGACATCGAACAAGCCATCAGCGAACTGGCCAAAATTTTTTTGTTTTTTTCTCCTAATCTGGCAAAAGCCCGTAGTTGATGGGCTGCGACCTTATGCGTGCGACAAGCGGTCACAGGGTGACTTGTAGTTTTAACTTCGTTTCGCTCCAGAACCGGTTGAAGCCCTATGGGTTCGTCTGCAAAATGCTTCGCCCGCCCAGGATCCGGCGGGATGGCGCTCCACAGCCACCCAGCACACCATTCGCAGTGCGCTGGCTTTGACAAAAACAAAGGTCACCGCAGGAGAAATAGTCGTGCACATTGGTGTTCCTCTCGAGACGCAGACCGGTGAGACAAGGGTCGCTGCGACCCCCGAAACCATCAAGAAACTGATTGGCCAGGGCCATCAGGTCACCGTTCAACGGGGGGCAGGGCTCAACGCCGCCATTCCGGACAGTGCCTATGAGGCCGTGGGTGCTTCCCTGGGGACCGCAGCCGATGCATACGGCGCCCAACTGGTCCTGAAGGTGGTCGCGCCCAACGACCAGGAACTGGCCCTGATCAACAGCGGCAGCCTGCTGGTAGGTATGCTCAACCCCTTCAACAGCGAACTGATCGGCAAGATGGCCAAACGCGGGATGACCGCCTTCGCGCTGGAGGCCGCGCCCCGCACGTCAAGGGCGCAGAGCCTGGACGTGCTGTCGTCACAGGCGAACATTGCCGGTTACAAGGCCGTGCTGCTGGCTGCCCATCACTACCCACGCTTCATGCCCATGCTGATGACCGCCGCCGGTACGGTCAAAGCCGCCCGGGTACTGATCCTGGGTGCGGGCGTTGCCGGCCTGCAGGCCATCGCCACGGCCAAGCGCCTGGGCGCAGTGATCGAGGCGTCCGACGTACGCCCGGCGGTGAAGGAGCAGATCGAGTCGCTGGGCGCCAAGTTCATCGACGTCCCCTACGAGACCGACGAAGAACGGGCGTGCGCCGAAGGCGTCGGCGGCTATGCCCGGCCGATGCCAGCCAGTTGGATGCAACGCCAGGCCCAGGCCGTGCACGAGCGCGCCAAGCAGGCGGATATCGTCATCACCACCGCATTGATCCCTGGCCGCAAGGCGCCAACCCTGCTCAGTGCCGAAACAGTGGCCCAGATGAAGCCTGGCTCGGTCGTCATCGACCTGGCCGCGGCCCAAGGCGGCAACTGCCCGCTGACCGTGGCGGACCAGGTCGTTCAGGCGCATGGCGTGACCATCGTCGGCCCTACCAACCTGCCGGCCCAGGTCGGCGCCGATGCCTCGGCGCTGTATGCGCGCAACCTGCTGGACTTCATGAAGCTGCTGTTCGACAAGGACGGCGCACTGACCATCAACCTCGAAGACGACATCGTCGCGGCCTGCCTGATGTGCCGCGATGGCCAGGTCGTCCGCAAGAACGGCTAAGGAGCACGACAATGGAAGACATGCTGATTTCCCACGGCATCTACAACCTGATCATCTTCGTGCTGGCCATTTATGTGGGCTACCACGTGGTGTGGAACGTCACCCCGGCGCTGCACACCCCACTCATGGCGGTCACCAATGCCATCTCGGCGATCGTCATCGTCGGTGCCATGCTGGCCGCCGCCTTGACCGTGACCCCTGCCGGCAAACTGATGGGCACCCTGGCGGTGGCCCTGGCCGCAGTCAATGTGTTCGGTGGCTTCCTGGTCACCCGCCGCATGCTGGAAATGTTCAAGAAGAAAACCAAGAACGAGGCGCAGAAGTAAGCATGAGCATGAATCTGGTAACGCTCCTCTACCTCGTCGCCTCGGTGTGCTTCATCCAGGCGCTCAAGGGCCTGTCGCACCCGACCACCTCGCGGCGCGGCAACCTGTTCGGCATGATCGGCATGGGCATCGCCATCCTCACTACGGTTGGCCTCATCTACAAGCTCGCGGCGCTCTCCATCGGCAACGGTGGGGCTACGACCGGCATCGGTTACGTACTGGTCGGCCTGCTGGTGGGTGGCACCGCCGGTTCGATCATGGCCAAGCGGGTCGAGATGACCAAGATGCCCGAGCTGGTCGCCTTCATGCACAGCATGATCGGCCTGGCTGCGGTGTTCATCGCCATCGCCGCAGTGCTCGAACCGCAGTCGATGGGCATCGTTGCAGCCATCAGCGACCCGATCCCTACCGGTAACCGCCTGGAACTGTTCCTCGGCGCAGCCATTGGTGCTATTACCTTCTCTGGCTCGGTGATCGCTTTCGGCAAGCTGTCGGGCAAATACAAATTCCGCCTCTTCCAGGGCGCACCCGTACAGTTCGCCGGTCAGCACAAGCTCAATCTGATCCTGGGCCTGACCACCATCGCCTTGGGCCTGCTGTTCACGTTCACCGGCCATTACAGTGCCTTCACCCTGATGCTGGCCCTGGCCTTTGTCATGGGTGTGCTGATCATCATTCCGATTGGCGGCGCCGACATGCCGGTGGTTGTTTCAATGCTCAACAGCTACTCGGGTTGGGCAGCTGCGGGTATCGGCTTCTCGCTGAACAACTCGATGCTGATCATCGCGGGCTCGTTGGTGGGCTCTTCTGGCGCCATCCTGTCGTACATCATGTGCAAGGCGATGAACCGTTCGTTCTTCAACGTCATCCTCGGCGGCTTTGGTGGCGATACCGATGCGGGGGCGGCGCAAGGCTCGCAAGAGCAGCGCCCGGTCAAGTCCGGCTCGGCTGACGATGCCACCTTCCTGTTGAGCAATGCCGACAGCGTGATCATCGTTCCGGGCTATGGCCTGGCGGTGGCCCGTGCCCAGCATGCACTCAAGGAACTGACCGAAAAGCTGACCCACAACGGTGTGACCGTGAAGTACGCGATTCACCCGGTTGCGGGGCGTATGCCTGGGCACATGAACGTGCTGCTGGCCGAAGCCGAAGTCCCTTACGACCAGGTCTTCGAGATGGAAGACATCAACGCCGAGTTTGGCCAGGCCGACGTGGTACTGGTGCTGGGCGCCAACGACGTGGTCAACCCGGCGGCAAAAAACGACCCCAAGTCGCCCATTGCCGGCATGCCGATTCTCGAAGCGTTCAAGGCCAAGACCATCATCGTCAACAAGCGCTCGATGGCCAGTGGCTACGCCGGCCTGGATAACGAACTGTTCTACCTGGACAAAACCATGATGGTATTCGGTGACGCCAAGAAGGTCATCGAAGACATGGTCAAGGCAGTGGAATAGAACACGGCAGCAAACCCGCCGATATAAAGAAAGCCCCGGTAAGCATCTACCGGGGCTTTCTTTTTTTTGATCCGGATCAACGGCTCTACCGAGAGGCTTCTCATACGACCATGGTCGTGGGACGGCAATGGGCGAAATCTCTAGACTGCGCTGCAGTAGTTTCAGCAGCCCGAGATAACAATCCATGTACCGTGACCGTATCCGCTTGTCCTCTCTGCACAGCAAGGTAATGAGTGCGGCTGATGCCGCTGGTCTGATCGAGGACGGCATGACTGTCGGCATGAGCGGCTTTACCCGCGCCGGTGAGGCCAAGGCCGTCCCGCATGCACTGGCCGAACGTGCCAAACAGTCGCCACTGAAGATCAGCCTGATGACCGGCGCCAGCCTGGGCAACGACCTGGACAAGCAACTGACCGAGGCCGGTGTATTGGCCCGCCGCATGCCATTCCAGGTAGACAGCACCCTGCGCAAGGCCATCAACGACGGCAAGGTGATGTTCATCGACCAGCACCTGTCGGAAACCGTCGAACAACTGCGCAACCAGCAATTGAAGCTGCCGGACATCGCGGTCATCGAAGCCGTGGCCATCACTGAGCAGGGCCACATCGTACCTACTACATCGGTGGGTAACTCGGCCAGTTTCGCCATCTTCGCCAAGCAGGTGATTGTCGAGATCAACCTCTCGCACAACACCAACCTTGAAGGTTTGCACGACATCTATATTCCCACCTATCGCCCGACCCGCACGCCCATTCCGCTGGTCAAGGTCGACGATCGTATCGGCAGCACCGCCATCCCGATCGACCCGGCGAAGATCGTGGGTATCGTCATCAGCGACCAACCGGACTCGCCATCTACCGTGTTGCCGCCAGATGACGAAACCCAGGGTATCGCCAACCACCTGATCAACTTCCTGAAGAAGGAAGTGGAAGCTGGCCGCATGACCAACAAGCTCGGCCCACTGCAGGCCGGCATCGGTAGCATTGCCAACGCCGTGATGTGCGGCTTGATCGAGTCGCCCTTCGAAGACCTGACCATGTACTCCGAAGTGCTGCAGGACTCGACCTTCGACCTGATCGACGCCGGCAAGCTGCGTTTTGCATCGGGCAGCTCCATCACCCTGTCGACCCGCCGCAATGCCGATGTATTCGGTAACCTCGAACGCTACAAGGACAAGCTCGTACTGCGCCCGCAGGAAATCTCCAACCATCCGGAGGTCGTGCGGCGCTTGGGCATCATCGGTATCAATACCGCGCTGGAGTTCGACATCTACGGCAACGTCAATTCCACCCACGTGTGTGGCACCAGGATGATGAACGGCATCGGTGGCTCGGGTGACTTCGCCCGTAACGCGCACCTTGCTGTATTCGTTACCAAGTCGATTGCCAAAGGCGGTGCCATTTCCAGTGTGGTGCCAATGGTTAGCCATGTGGACCATACCGAACACGACGTGGACATCCTGGTCACCGAACAAGGTTTGGCCGACCTGCGTGGCCTGGCCCCGCGCGAGCGGGCACGCGTGATCATCGACAACTGTGTGCACCCAGACTACCGCGCGGCACTGAACGATTATTTCGAGCGCGCTTGCCAACGTGGCGGCCATACGCCACATATCCTGCGCGAAGCGCTGAGTTGGCACGAGAACCTGGAAGAAACCGGCCGCATGCAAGCGAGCTGATCCAGCGGCGGCCTGGAACAGCAGCCCCGCTTCTGCTGTTCCAGCCCATTCGCGTTTCACGTCCAGACACAAGAATATTCAGAACTGTACTACTGTACCTGTCCTAGGCTTCTTTCAAGCCTGCAGAACATCGCCACACACCAAAAATGCACCATAAAGATGCAGACCAGTACAGTTGCGCCTGTTTCGAGTGCAACAGTAGGGTTACACAGTTAACTGAGCCATCGTCTTTCGCATGAACTGTATCTACTGTTCTGGACAAGACAGGAGGATCATTGGCATCAGTTAAATCACTACCTAATCCCGCCATAAGCGGAAGGATGAAGCATCATGGAACGTACCCTCAGTTCCGGTCTGGTTTTTGAAAGCAACGCCCAGCAATCCAACGCATCGCTGCCGCTGCGCGCACTGTCCACTCTGCTGCTGTGGCAGCGCCGCATGGCAAGCCGCCGTCAACTGGCTCGCCTGGACGCTCGCCTGCTGGCCGATGCTGGCATCAGCGAGTCGCAGCGTTACGAAGAGCTGAGCAAGCCTTTCTGGCGCTAAGCACCGGCTTGCCGGCTTCGGCCGGCACCGCGAATTCCTGAAACCCGTTGCAGGCAACTGCGACGGGTTTTTTGTTTGTGGCATGCAGAGGTCAGCGCCAAGCGCTTAACAGGTACAGTTTGTGTATTACAAACCCTAACCGATACAGTTTCACAGCCCGTTCTTCGTTAACATCTGGAAACACCCGCGCGTGATACGCTTGGCTTGGCAGTCTGGTAGAAACCACTGTCATAAGTACCGCGACCAGCAATGCGAGCGTCCGATAAGCAGAACCACCCGACCCGAGTTCAGGAGTGCACGAAATGTCCCGTAAATATCTGATTGGCGCCGCTCTTATGCTGAGCCTGGCTGGCACCGCAAACGCCACCAGTTTCGTCGTCACCACTGACGCTGTAGTAGGGGCAGTAGCTGCGTCCACCGACGCCACCTCGGATGTTTCTTCGTCGTTCCGTGACGATAAAATCGTCCAGGCCGCCCGTGACGACGCTGCCAGCTTCGTAGGCAGCCAAGGCGATATCCGCGGTGCCAAGCTGGAAAGCGCGTTCCTGCACATCCGCGCACAAATGCCAAGCCTGCAGGCCAGCGACGCCGAACTGGCCCAGGCCATACTGGCAATCTAAGCGCCGGCAAGCGCCCAGGCTGTGCCGGGTGCTCCCGTACCGCCAGGCCAGCCCTCGCCACCCTTACTTCCAGTTGTCGTAGAGCCCATGCGTTATCTGTTGCCGCTGCTGTTTTCCCTTGCCGGCATGGCCAGCGCCCATGCCATGGACACCACTACCCAAGGCCTGGTGATCTCGGCCTACGCCACCAGCCAGGTCACCACTGCACCCTTTGATCGCAAATTGGTGCGTGAGGCCCGTGACGATGCCGCGGTATTCGTCGCCACCCATGGCCAGATCCGCGGTGCTCGGCTGGAAGCTGCCCTGGAATCATTACGCCATAATTGTGCACGGCAGGGCGTTGGCGATCTGGAACTGGCGCAAGCAATTCTCGTCCAATGACTACATCTGACTCCCTGTAATTTTTCGGAGATGCTCCATGCGTAAACCGCTGATTGCCGCTACCCTCGGCATGCTGCTGCTGGCTGACCTGGCCCAGGCACAGACCCTGGTGGCCACCAGCAACATCATCGTGCGTGCCTTTGGCCGCTCGATCGACTTCACCTCGGACACCACCACTTCGATCCGCGACTCGAAAGTGGTACGCGAAGCCCACGACGACGCAGCCAGCTTCGTGGCCAGCAACGGGGACATCCGTGGCGCGCAGCTCGAAGCTGCCCTCGCCACCCTGCGCGAGCGCGTTCCGGAAGCACGCGGCGCCAGCGACCAGGTATTGGCCGAAGCCATCCTCGCACTGTGAAGCCCGTGCGTGCCTGGTTGCTCGGCTGCGCCCTGACGCTGCTCGGCACGCCCGCCCTGGCCGGCCTGCAGCTCGAGCTGCAGTCGTCCGGCCTCGACCCACAGCAGACCCAAGCCAGCCAGGCCCTGCTTGACGAGGCCATGGCCAAGCTGCCCCCGCGCTTCAAGCAGCAACTCGACCGCCGCGTGCAGGTCAGCTGGAGCGACAACATGCCAGCCGACGCCTATGGGCAGGCCACACTGGTGTCCACGCTTCAGCTCAACCGTCGCCTGCTGCCCGGGCTCACCGATGGCAGTGCCACCATTGAGCGCACCAACCGCCCTCATGGCACCGTGCGACAAGAGCTACTGGCCACTGTCCTGCACGAGCTCAGCCATATCTACGACCGTGCGCGCCTATGGCCCAGCCGTGAAAGATCGCTGATTGCCCGCTGTAAACGCCAACAGGGCACCGTGGGCAAAATCGGCCTGCCTGAGGAATGCCGCGGCCAGGCTGAGCGCCGCTTCACCCTGAGCGATGACCCACGCCTGCTTGACCTGGCCGGCTGGCCGCAATATGTGGGCCGCCGGGGTGAGCGTGAGCAGCACAACGGCCAGTTCGTGCGCAGCCCCGACAGCTATGAACTCAGCAGCCCCAAGGAATACCTCGCGGTGAACATGGAGTACTTCCTCCTGGACCCGAGCTACGGTTGCCGCCGCCCGGCGCTCAACCAGTACCTGCATGAGCATTTCGGCTGGGCGCCGCCACAGAACACTTGCGCCAAGGGCTTGCCATTCATCAACGCCGGTAGCGACTTCGCCCGCCAGCCACTGGGCGAAATCGACCCCGAACGGGTTTATGAAGTGGACTACCTGCTGGCCGAAGCCAACCAGAACCTGGTCAGCCGCTGGGGCCACAGCATGCTGCGCCTGGTCATCTGCAAACCCGGCCGCCCCCGCGGGCCAGACTGCCGCCTCGACCTGGACCAGAGCCTGGTGCTGTCATACCGCGCGTTCGTCAACGATGTGCAGCTATCGAGCTGGGACGGCCTGGTCGGCGTCTATCCATCGCGCCTGTTCGTGCTGCCGCTGGGCCAGGTCATCGACGAATACACCAAGACAGAGCTGCGCAGCCTGGCCTCGGTGCCCTTGAAGCTGAACCGCGAAGAGGTTGAAAACCTGGTGCGCCAGGCTGCCGAAATGCACTGGAGCTACGACGGCAACTACTGGTTCCTGTCCAACAACTGTGCCGTAGAGTCATTGAAGTTGCTGCGCAGCGGCACCGCCAACCCGCAATTGAATGACCTGGACAGCATCATGCCCAACGGTTTGCTGGCCGTGCTCAAGGGCAGGGGGCTGGCCGACACGAGCGTGCTCGACAACCCCCGCGAGGCGCTGCGCCTGGGCTACCGCTTCGACTCCTACCGCGAGCGGTACCAGGCCATGTTCGAGGTGCTGCGCAAGCAATTGCCGATCCAGCAGCAACTGGTAGAAGACTGGCTGGCCTTGAGCGCCGAGCAACGTCGCCCCTGGTTCGCCCAGGCCGACCTGCGCACCAGCGCTGCGCTGCTGCTGCTGGAGCAGGCCAGCCTGCGCCGGCAACTGTTGCTGGCCCAGGACGAGGTCAAGCAGCGCTACCTGAATGCCGCAGCGTTGAAAGATGGCAGCGTCAACAAGGCCGATGCCACCCTCAAGCAAATGCTTGCCAACAGCGGCTTCCTCAGCCGCCCGGCAGAATTGCTCGACAGCAAAGGCTATGGACTGCCGCAGCCCGAAGAACGCGAACGCCTGGAACGGGAGAGCAAGGAACGGCAGGCCCGGTTGCTGCGCCTGAGTACCAACCTGGACAAGGAGGTGAGGGCGCTGCTGGACCCTTCGCGGGCCAGGGAAATTTCTGCGGTAGAGGCCAATGTGAAGCAGATAGGCGAGCATTTGCGGGCACTGCACAAGGCTGCAGGTGGCCTGCAGTTGTAATGGCGCCTATCCGCGGCGAGCCGGCTTCCACCTAGTGGAGTTGGCTTGCCAGCGGCAGGACCCGCAGCACGAGCACAGCATCTTAAAGGCGTTCCCCGTGCTCCCCCGGCAAATCCTCATCAAGGTGCAGCCAAGGCAACCGGCTGCCTACCCAGATATGGCGGTTGGCGCGCACGCCCTCCGGGTGGTCGAGGGTGGCTACGGTCACATCGATGGTCTCGGGACTGTGCGTGGTCACCAGCGCCACATGGGCCCCACACCGCCCACAAAAGTAACGGCTGCAACTGGGCGGGGCCACGTAGCAGTTCGGCTTACCCGTTAACCAATGGAAATCCGAGCGGGGTAGGGTGAGCCAGGTCACGACCAGCCCACCACTTACCCGCCGACAGATCGTGCAGTGGCAGTGGGCGATGTCCGTCAGGTCACCCGCCAGCCGATACCGCAACGCGCCGCAATGGCAGCCACCCTCGGTCACATGCTGCATCATCTACCTCTCGTCGCCTTTGCTTCAGCGAAAGCTGGCTGAAAGCTTGTGCTCATAGGATAGCGCCACCACCGGCACAAGACCGGTCAGCCAGGGCACCCGGTAACAACCGCGCCCGGCCCAATCAACAACAACAATGGTGATCCTGATGTATTCCTGTGCCCGCCTTCGCGCAATCCCCCTCCGCATGCTCCCCGTGCAGCGCCAAACGCGCTGACCCGCCCGAATCGACGTTCCTTTCGTAGCGCCACGCCTGGAGTATTGCCATGCTGACCTTCCTCGGCTTTGCCATGGTCATCACCTTCATGTACCTGATCATGACCAAGCGCCTGTCGGCCTTGATCGCGCTGATCCTGGTACCGATCCTGTTCGCCGTGTTCGGCGGTTTTTCCGCCAAGATCGGCCCGATGATGCTCGAGGGCATCAGCAAGCTCGCGCCTACCGGCGTGATGCTGATGTTCGCGATCCTGTATTTCGCCCTGATGATCGACTCCGGCCTGTTCGACCCGGCCGTGCGCAAGATCCTCAAGCTGGTCAAGGGCGACCCGCTGAAAGTCTCGGTGGGTACCGCCGTACTGGCCCTGGTGGTTTCGCTCGACGGTGATGGCGCCACCACTTACATGATTTGCTGCGCCGCCATGCTGCCGATGTACAGCCGCCTGGGGATGAGCCCGCGAATCATGGCCGGCCTGACCATTCTCGCCGGCGGCGTGATGAACATGACCCCTTGGGGCGGCCCGACCGCACGTGCCGCCAGCGCCCTGCACGTGGACCCATCGGATATTTTCGTGCCGATGATCCCGGCCATGTTGTTCGGCATCCTGGCCATCCTGGCCATTGCCTACCTGTACGGCAAGCGTGAGCGTGCCCGCCTGGGTGAACTGCACCTGCCAACCGATGACACCGACCATAGCGATATCACCGTTTCGCAATTCCCTGAAGCCCGCCGCCCCAAGCTGCTGTACTTCAATGGCGCGCTGACTGCCGCCCTGATGGTCGCGCTGATCGCCGGTATCCTGCCGCTGCCGGTGCTGTTCATGATCGCTTTCAGCATTGCCATGATCGTCAACTACCCCTGCCTGCAACAGCAGAAAGACCGCATCGCCGCCCATGCCGGCAGCGTGCTGGCAGTCACCGGGCTGATCTTCGCCGCTGGCATCTTCACGGGCATTCTGTCGGGCACCGGCATGGTCGATGCCATGTCCAAGAGCCTGCTGGCAGTCATCCCTGAAGCGATGGGCCCCTACATGGCAGTGATCACCGCAATCGTGAGCATGCCGTTCACCTTCTTCATGTCCAACGACGCGTTCTACTACGGGGTTTTGCCAGTGTTGGCCGAGGCCGCCAGCCACTACGGCATCAGCCCGGTTGAAATGGCCCGCGCATCGATCGTCGGCCAGCCGGTACACCTACTCAGCCCACTGGTACCCTCGACCTACCTGCTGGTAGCCCTGGCCGGTATCGAGTTTGGCGATCACCAGCGCTTCACGCTCAAGTGGGCAGTGCTGGTGTGCCTGTGCATAATGTTCGCCGCGCTGCTGATGGGCATTTTCCCGCTGTTCAGTAGTCTTTAATAAACGCGTATTACCCCACCGCGACGCGCCCTGCAGGGCGCGTCGCCTTTACCGCTCGAAGGAAACAACATGGAATGGCTGACCAGCCCGGAAATCTGGGTTGCCTTTTTTACCCTCACCGCGCTTGAGATCGTCCTCGGGATCGACAACATCATCATGATCTCGATCCTGGTCAGCCGCATGCCCAAGCACATGCAGCCGCGCACCCGGATCTTCGGCCTGGCCCTGGCCATGGTCACCCGCATCATGCTGCTGTTGTCGATCACCTGGGTGATGCGCCTTACCGCCGACCTGTTCGTGGTGCTCGGCCAGGGCATCTCCGGGCGTGACCTGATCCTGTTCTTCGGCGGCCTGTTCCTGCTGTGGAAAAGCTCGCAAGAGATCTACCACGGCCTGGAAGGTGAGGACGAAAACGATGAAGCGCCCAAAGGCGCAGGTGGCAAGTTCTTCTACACCATCATTCAGATTGCCATCATCGACATCGTGTTCTCGCTGGACTCGGTGATCACCGCGGTAGGCATGGTGTCCCACGTGCCAGTGATGATCGCTGCCATCGTCGTGGCCGTACTGGTGATGATGCTGTGCGCCGGCGCCATCAGCAACTTCATCGACAAGCACCCATCGCTGAAGATGCTCGCACTGTCGTTCCTAATCGTGGTCGGTACCGTACTGATCGCCGAAGCGTTCGACGTGCACGTGCCCAAAGGCTACGTCTACTTCGCCATGGCCTTCTCGCTGGCGGTAGAGGCCATCAACATTCGCATGCGCACTGCCCTGGCCCGCAAGGACGGCAAAGAGCATGACCCAGTGAAACTGCGCAAGGACATTCCGGGTCAGTAAGAGCGGAACGTGCAGGACAGCGGGGGCCCTTCGGGGCCCCTTTTTCATTTTTGAATGGCTGCTACGTGGCGCCTGCAAGACCGGCAATGATTCATTCACGGTATGTTTCAAATTGATGACTACCGTGCGAAGCTGGCAAGCACTGCGCAAAACAGCTAAAGCTTTGAGTGAGCAATGAAAACCTATTCGAACGCTCACGTTTCTTCCCTTGGCCCCATGGGCCTGTGCTTCAGGGGGCCTTCGCCATGCTGACCCTGCTCAACCTGCTCTCGGCCGTAACGCTACTGGTCTGGGGCACCCATATCGTGCGCACCGGCATCCTTCGGGTATTCGGCTCGAATCTGCGGCGCATCATTGGCCAGAACATGAACAAGCGCCCGCTGGCATTCATTGCCGGCATTCTGGTCACTGCCATGGTGCAAAGCAGCAACGCCACGGCCATGCTGGTCACCTCGTTCGTCGGCCAGGGCCTGATGGCCATGACCCCCGCCTTGGCAATCATGCTCGGCGCCGATGTCGGCACTGCGCTGATGGCCCGGGTACTCACGTTCGACCTATCCTGGCTGTCGCCGCTGTTGATCTTCCTCGGCGTCATCTTCTTCCTTTCGCGCAAACAGACGCGGGCTGGCCAATTGGGCAGGGTGGGTATCGGGCTGGGCCTGATCATCCTGGCGCTGGAGCTGATCGTACAGGCCGCCGCGCCCATCACCCATGCCCAGGGCGTGAAGGTGCTGTTTGCCTCGCTGACGGGCGACATCATGCTCGATGCCCTGGTCGGGGCGATGTTCGCCATGGTCTCTTATTCCAGCCTGGCGGCCGTTCTGCTCACGGCGACCCTGGCCGGTGCCGAGGTCATCAGCCTGCCGGTGGCCATTGGCCTGGTAGTCGGCGCCAACATCGGCAGTGGCCTGCTGGCGTTCATCAGCACCAGCATGCAGAACGCCGCCGGCCGCCGGGTGGCCTTGGGCAGCCTGCTGTACAAGCTGATCGGCCTGGTGTTGATCATTCCCGTACTGCACCCGCTGGTAGGCTGGATGGACTCGCTGAGCTTCAGCCCGCAAGAGCTGGTCATCGGCTTCCACCTGCTCTACAACACCTCCCGTTGCTTGCTGATGCTACCCACGGTCAACCCCATGGGTCGGTTGTGCAATGTGCTGCTGCCCGAGCGGGAACACAGCAACGGCCAGATCCGTGCGCGCCACCTCGACGCGTCCGCACTGGAGACCCCCAGCCTGGCCCTGGCCAATGCCGCACGGGAAACCCTGCGCCTGGGCGACATCGTCGACAGCCTGCTCGAAGCCATGCTGGGGGCCCTGCGGGGCACCCAGACGGCGCTGCCCCAGCAGGTACGCGCCCTGGGCGAAGATGCCGACGCCCTGTACAGCGCGATCAAGCTGTACCTGGCGCAGATGACACGCGAGGACCTCAGCGAGCAAGACAACCGTCGCTGGGCGGAAATCATCGAAGTGGCTATCAACCTCAAGCTGGCCTGCGACCTCATCGAACGCATGCTGCGCAAGGTCCAGCAGCAGAAGACCAGCCAGCGCCGTGAGTTTTCCCAGGTCGGCCTGGAAGAGCTGACCGGCCTGCAGGAACAATTGCTGGCCAACCTGCGCCTGGGCTTGTCGGTGTTCCTCAGCGCCGACCCGGAAAGCGCCCGCTTGCTGCTGCGTGAAAAACGCCGGTTCCGGGCCCAGGAGCGGCGCCTGGCCCACGCCCACGTCAGCCGCCTGCAGCGCAAAGTCATGCAAAGCCTCGAGACCAGTTCGCTACACTTGGAGCTGATCGCCGACATGAAGCGTTTGAACTCTTTGTTCTGTAGCAGTGCCTATGTGGTACTGGGCGGCTCGGACACCGGCGGGTTGATGCTCGACAGTGTGCCAGACGAAGCCAGCCATGATTCTGCCTAGCTGAGGACCCTAGCTCGCCCATGCGTTGCCTGATGTTCGTTTGCATCCTGATCTGCAGCCTGCCCACTTTCGCCCTCGACCGGTCGCGGGTGGAAGGCTACCTGTTGCCCAACGGCCTGCAGGTGATTCTGAAAAATGGCTACGAGCGTGACCATGTGGCGATACGCCTGGTGGTCGGGGTTGGGCTGGATGATTTCGATTGCGAGCAGAAAGAGCTGCCGCACCTGCTTGAGCACCTGCTGTTCAGCGGCATCGATGAAACCGGCGAAGGCGGCCTGGAAGAGCGCCTGCAGGCGCTGGGCGGGGAATGGAACGCCTTTACCAGCAGTGCCGATACCACTTTCGTCATCGAAGCACCGGCGCGCAACCAGCGCAAGGTACTCGACCTGTTGCTGGCGGTCATCCGCGATACCCACATCGATGCCAAGGCCCTGGCCACCGCCAAACGCATCATCGAACGCGAGGATGGCGGCCACTACGGCCACCTGCAGCGCTGGCTCGACCGCCAGGACATCGGCCACCCCGCCAGCGACCAACTGGCCACCGAGCTGGGCCTGAAGTGCCCAGAGCGCTCCAACGTCGACGACATGACCCTGGAACAGGTCCAGGCCCTGCGCGACCGCTGGTACGCCGCCAACAACATGACCCTGATCATGGTCGGTGGCCTGGACCGCCTGTTGCCAGCCTATCTGGAACGCTCGTTTGGCGAGCTGCCGGCTACCGAGCCAGAAGAGCGCCGCAACCTGGATAGCATCACCCAGCAAGCCGAGCAGCGTCGCGATCTGACCCGTGGCTGGCTCGGTGACAGCGTGAAACTGCACTGGCTTTTCATCGAGCCGGTACTGGACAACGACCACCAGGCCACCCTCGACCTGCTGGCACGCTACCTGGACTGGGCCATCTACGACCAGCTGCGCCTGCGCAATGGCTTGTCCTATGGGCCCTCGGTGCAGCGCGAAAGCTTCGGTGACACCGGCCTGCTCAGCGTCAATGCCGACCTGGAGCGCGATGACATCGACAAGGCCGTAGCGGTCATGCAGCGGTTGTTCAAGCACCTGCGCAAAGAGGGGCTGGACCCGGATACGTTCGCCCGCATCAAGGATGCCAGTGTCGCCAAGGAAAGCTGGAGCACCCAAGGCAACAGTGCGTTGGCCGACTACTACTGGGGAGCGCTGAACGACTACACCGACGGCCGCTTCACCAACCCGGTGCGCAAACTGCGCCAGGTCACCCTGGAGCAAGCCAACCAGGCGTTGCGGGAATTGCTCAAGGAAGACGGCTACGTACGCATTGAAAAGCCGCTGCTCGGTTATGACGAATTCTATGGGCTGGGTGCCCTGTTGGTAGGGCTGATCGTGGCCGCGGGGCTGTTGCGCTGGCGGCGGCATGGCCCACAGCGGCCGAGCGGTGCTACACGCCGGCGGTGAATCAGCGGTATTCTTTTGCCAGTACTGGCCTCTTCGCGGGTTTACCCGCAAAGCGGCCGGCACAGCCACCCAACTCTCTCCTGTTGTAGAGCCAATGCCCCAGATCCCCAGCATCGTCCAGCGCATCATCGAACTGCTCAAACGCTATCCCGGCATCATCGCGCTTGGGGGTTTTCTTTCCGGCATCGGCAGCTTCATCCTGGTCGACCGCCAGGCCGGCCTGGCCAGTTGGGTTGCCGTGCTGATGCTGGTGAGCTGGGTGTGGCTGATGCTGGAAAACACACTCACCGGCCTGTTCGCGCGCACGTTCAACCGCGAAATCCCGCAGCCACTGCTGCGCTACGCCACGCAGATGATCCACCAGGAAACACTGTTCTTCGTTTTGCCCTTCTTCTTCATCACCACGACCTGGAACAGCGGCCAGCTGGTGTTCACCGGCCTGCTCGGCGCTGCCGGCCTGGTGTCGATCATCGACCCGCTGTACTACAAATGGCTGGCTCCGCGGCGCTGGCTGTTCCTGGCGCTGCATACCCTGACCCTGTTCGCTGCGTTGCTCACGGCGCTGCCGATCATCGTCCACCTGACCACCGCGCAAAGCTTCAAGCTGGCGCTGATCATCGCCATGGCGCTGTCGTTTCCCAGCTTGGCCAGCAGTTTTCCGATCAACAACTGGCGCCGGGCTGTGGCCTTGTTGCTGGTCACGCTGTCGGTGGGTGCTGGCGGCTGGTTGTTGCGCTCCTGGGTACCGCCGGCAACCCTGTGGATGACCGAGGTGGCGGTGAGCACCGAAGTGCTGAACCGCCAGCCAGGCGAGTCGCTGCACGAAATTGCCGCCAGCAGCATTCGCAGCAGCGGCTTGTACGCCTATACCGCCATCAACGCACCACGCGGCCTGAATGAGCGGATCTACCACGTGTGGCAGAAGGACGGCCAGGAGGTGGACCGCATTGCCCTCGACATCCACGGTGGGCGCAAGGAAGGCTACCGGGCTTGGACGCACAAGCAGAACTTCCCACCCAACCCGGTGGGGAGGTGGCAGGTGCGGGTTCTGACCGAGGATGGCCAAGTGATTGGCGTACTGCGCTTCAAGGTGGTCGACGATGCGCCAGCCGGGTAATCAACACCTGCTGGTACACAGCACATAATCACCAAACAGCCCCGGCCTGCTGCGCTATGATCAGCCCCTGAGCCTTAGCGCCGAGTCAGTTGCATGGAGCCTATGACCACCCCCAGCCTCACTCTGGATACCAGCAGTCAACCGGCCTGCCTGCGCATTGCCGGTGACTGGACCTTGGCGCACTACGCCAGCCTGAAACGCGACAGCGAGCGGCTGCGTGCGCAATACACCCCCGACACCGTCGCCGACCTCAGCCAGCTGGGGCGCCTGGACACGGCCGGTGCGTCGCTGCTGGCCGAACTGCTCGGCACCGAGCGTCTGTCGCGCTGCACCCACGACCTGCCGGAAGCCAGCCGGGCGCTGCTGAAGAATGTCTACCAATCAGTCCAGGACTACTGCATCCCGGTCAAGGAGCCCGAGCGCAACGTGCTGCTGTTGCTGCTGGAGCGTATAGGCTGCGCCGTCGGCACCCTGTGGCAAGACAGCATGCAACTGCTCGGTTTCATCGGCGTCATCCTCGAAACGTTGCTACGCCGTGCCCTACAGCCACACCGCTGGCGCATCACCCCGGTCGTCGCCCACATCGAACAGACAGGGCTGGATGCCGCGCCAATCGTGGCCTTGCTGACCTTTCTGGTGGGTGCCGTGGTGGCCTTCCTTGGCGCCACGGTGCTGGCCGACTTCGGCGCAACGGTGTTTACCGTCGACCTGGTGGCGTTCTCGTTCCTGCGCGAGTTCGCCGTGTTGCTCACCGCCATCCTCATGGCCGGCCGCACCGCCAGCGCATTTACCGCGCAGATCGGCTCGATGAAAGCCAATGAGGAAATAGACGCGATCCGCACCCTGGGCCTCAACCCCATGGAACTGCTGGTGGTACCCCGGGTGCTGGCCCTGCTGATTACCCTGCCGCTGCTCACGTTCGTCGCCATGCTTTGCGGCATCGTCGGCGGGGCCGTGGTGTGCGCCCTGTCGCTGGGCATTTCGCCGGCCATG
>NZ_BCBD01000095.1:0-20814 GCF_001320345.1 Pseudomonas sp. NBRC 111127
CCGCCGACCATCACCGTGGGCATGATCGCCAGGCCGTCGAGGCCGTCTGTGAGGTTGACCGCGTTGCTGGAGCCGACGATGACGAAGTAGGTCAGCACCACGAAGCCGACGCCCAGCGGAATGGTGACGTCCTTGATGAAGGGCAGGATCAGCGTGGTTTCGACGCTGGTCGGTGCGGTCTTGTACAGGAACACCGCCGCCGCCAGGCCGAACACCGACTGCCAGAAGTACTTCCAGCGGCTTGGCAGGCCCCGCGAATTCTTTTCGATCACCTTGCGGTAGTCGTCGACCCAGCCGATGGCACCGAAGGCCAGGGTGACGATCAGCACCACCCAGACGTAGCGGTTGCTCAGGTCGGCCCACAGCAGGGTGCTGACAGCGATGGCCGACAGGATCAGTGCGCCGCCCATGGTCGGGGTGCCGGACTTGGACAGGTGCGATTGCGGGCCGTCGTTACGTACGGCCTGGCCGATCTGGCGAATTTGCAGCGTACGGATCATCCACGGCCCCAGCCACAGCGCCAGGGACAACGCGGTCAGTACACCCAGAATCCCGCGCAGGGACAGGTACTGGAAGACCGCGAAGCCTTTGTGGAACTGTTGCAGATACTCGGCCAACAGCAGCAGCATTAATGTTTCTCCCCGCTGGCACCGCACAAAGCAGCCACGACGTTTTCCATCGCAGCGCTGCGCGAGCCCTTGATCAAAATAGTGGTGTCGCTGGCGTTTTCGGCACTAACCGCGTCGATCAGCTCAGCTTGAGTAGCGAAATGACGGCCATTGGCGCCGAACGCCTCGACCGCATGTTTCATGTTGGAACCCACTGCGTACAGGGCGTCGACCTTGCCGCGCGCGTAGTCACCCACCTGCCGGTGGCCTTCTTCCGCCCACTGCCCCAGTTCGCCGATATCCCCAAGCACCAGGACGGTGCGGCCGGAGAAGCCGGCGAGTATATCAATGGCCGCGCACATCGAGGTGGGATTTGCGTTGTAACTGTCGTCGATCACACGCACGCCACTGGGCGCGATCTGCGCCACGGTGCGGCCCTTGACCGGCTGCACCGCCGCAAGGCCAGCTGCAATGCCAGCCAGGCTCAGACCAACGGCATGGGCAGCGGCGGCAGCGGCCAGGGCGTTGCTGACATTGTGCTCACCGAGCACATTGAGCTGCACCTGGGCCACCTCGCCGGCGCCATGCAGCTGGAATGACGGGCAACCACGGGCGTCGCGCCCAATGGCGCTGGCATGGAAATCGGCACGGGCGTCGCTGCGGGCGAAGCTGATGACCTTGTGCGCCCCGGCACGGGCCTTCCAGGTCGCGAAGGCCTTGTCGTCCAGGTTGAGAATGGCGATACCGCCCTCGCCCAAGCCTTCAAGAATCTCGCCTTTGGCTTCGACGATTTTCTCCGGGCCGCCGAACTCGCCAACATGGGCGGTACCGGCGTTGTTGATGACGACCACCTGCGGCCGGGTCAGGCCGACGGTGTAGCGAATTTCACCGATGCGCGAAGCGCCCAGCTCGATCACCGCAGCACTGTGCTCCGCAGCGATTTCCAGCAGGGTCAGCGGCGCACCGAGGTCGTTGTTGAGGTTGCCACGGGTGGCGTGCACAAGACCACGGGTGCGCAGGATGCTGGCAAGCATTTCCTTGACTGTGGTCTTGCCGCTGGAACCGGTAATGGCCACCACCGGCTTGTCATAGGCAGCACGGTTCAGTGCCCCGAGCTGGCCCAGGGCCAGGCGGCAGTCAGCCACGCGCAATTGCGGCAGGTCGACATCGGCCACCTCGCGCTCGACCAGCGCCGCGACGGCACCCTTGGCTTTGACATCGGCCAGGTAGTCGTGGCCGTCGAAACGCGGGCCGGTCAGGGCGACGAACAGTTGCCCGGCACTGACACTGCGGCTGTCGATGCTGACGCCGGTGAACGCCGCATCGGCGCCGATCTGCTGACCGTTCAGCAGCGGGGCCAGCTGGCTGAGTGACATGGGCTTAAGCATGCGGAGCCTCCCAGGCTGCAAGTGCCTTTTCGGCTTCGATCAAGTCGGAGAAACCATGGCGCTCGCCGTTGATCTCCTGGTAATCCTCGTGCCCCTTGCCGGCCAGCACGATCACGTCGTCGGCAGCAGCGGTGGCAATCAGGTGCGCAATGGCCGCGCCGCGGCCAGCGATGAACTCCACCCCGGCAGGCTTGGCAAAACCGGGGCGAATGTCGTCGAAGATACGCAGCGGGTCTTCGCTACGCGGGTTGTCGTCGGTGACCAGTACGCGGTCCGCCAGGCGCTCGGCCACTTCGGCCATCAGTGGGCGCTTGCCGCGATCACGGTCGCCACCGCAGCCGAACAGGCACAGCAGCTGGCCGTGAGCATGCGGGCGCAGGGCTTCCAGAACCTTCTCCAGCGCGTCTGGCGTATGTGCGTAGTCGACCACCACCAGTGGCTTGGCGCCGCCACCCAGGCGCTGCATGCGGCCTACCGGCCCTTGCAGTTCGGGGATGACGCGGAGGATCTCGTCGAGGGCGAAGTCCATTGCCAGCAGGGTTGCCACCGCCGCCAGCATGTTGCTCAGGTTGAAACGGCCCAGCAACTGGCTGCGCAGAATGCGTTCACCCTGGGCAGTGACCAATGTGGCGCGCACGCCATGGTCATCGAATTCGGCCTTGGTGCAGAACAGATCCGCGTCCCGGTTTTCCAGGCTATAGCTGAGCAGCCGTGACTCGATAGGATCTGCCGGCGCCCTATCGTCGAAAGCTTGAGCCAGGCGCCGACCGAACTCGTCGTCCAGGTTCACCACCTGGCAGCGCAGGCTCGGCCAGGCGAACAGCTTGGCCTTGGCCGCTTCGTACGCCTGCATGCTGCCGTGATAGTCGAGGTGATCGCGGGACAGGTTGGTCATCACCGCAATGTCGAAAGCCAGTGCAGCCACGCGGCCTTGTTCCAGGGCATGGGAGGACACCTCCATGGCCACGGCTTTGGCGCCAGCCTTTTTCAGGCCATACAGCGTCGACTGCACGGCAATCGGGTCAGGGGTGGTCAGGCGGCCACTTTGCAGTTCACCGTAGAATCCGGTACCGAGGGTGCCGATCAGGCCGCAGCGCTTGCCGAGCAGGTCCAACGCTTGCGCCAGCAACTGGGTGACACTGGTCTTGCCGTTGGTCCCGGTCACGCCGACCAGGTCCAACTGCCGGCTGGGCTCGCCATAGAAGCGGCCGGCAATATCCGACAGCTGAGCGATCAGGCCTTTGACCGGGATCAGCGGCACATCGGTCAACGGCAGCACGTTGGCGCCCTGCTCTTCATAAGCCACGGCGGCAGCACCACGGGCCAAGGCATCGGCAATGTGCCCACGGCCATCGACCTTGGCCCCCGGCACTGCCAGGAACAAGTCACCCGGGCGCACGTTGCGGCTGTCCAGGGTCAGTTCGCGGATCATCGGATCGCGGCTGGCGTGTGCGAACAGTTTGCTCAATGGCATTGTCATCACCCACGCCCTCCCTTGGCAGCGGCAGCATTGACTTGGGGTTGCCCGGCAGGTGCAGCAGCAGCTGGCGGCGGCAGGTTGTCTGGCGGCACGTTCATCAGGCGCAGGGTGCCGGACATGACCTTGCTGAACACCGGTGCCGAAACCAGGCCACCGAAGTAGCCACCCTTGCCCGGTTCGTCGATCACCACGACGATGGCGTAACGCGGATCGCTCATCGGGCCGAAGCCTGCGAACAGCGAGCGGTAGGCATTTTCGGTGTACCCCTTGGAACCCACCGTGGCTTTACGTGCAGTACCGGACTTGCCGGCCACGTGGTAGAACGGCACCTGGGCGCGGAACACGCCACGCGGCGCCTCGATCACCTGCTGCAACATGCCCTGGATGGTTTCCGCGGTTTCCTTCGGAATGGCCTGCACGGCCTCGGGCGCCTTGTCCACCTTGAGGATCGACAGCGGGACCATCTTGCCGTCGTTGGCCAATGCCGCGTAGGCATGCACCAACTGCAGGGCGGTCACCGACACGCCGTAGCCGTAAGACAGGGTGGCCGTCTCGGCCTTGCGCCACTCGCGGTGGTTCGGCAGGTTGCCGACACGCTCACCCGGGAAGCCAAGGCCGGTGTACTGGCCCAGGCCGACCTGGGACATCACGCGGTAGATGGCCTCGCCACCGATGTCGAAGGCGATCTTGCTCATGCCCACGTTACTGGAGTTGATCAGGATGCCGGTCAGGTCGAGGATCGGACCCTCGCTGCGCGACACGTCCTTGATGGTGTAGCGGCCGATCTGCAGGCTGCCGGGGTATACCTCGACCTTGTCGGTAGGTTTCCAGCGGCCGCTTTCTAGCGCTGCGCTCATGGAGATCGGCTTCACCGTCGAACCTGGCTCGAACACGTCGATGATCGCCCGGTTACGCATGGCCGCCGGGAACATGCTGCGGCGGTTGTTGGGGTTGTAGGTCGGCTGGTTGACCATCGCCAGGACCTCACCGGTCTTGACGTCCATGATCACCAGGCTGCCGGCCTTGGCGTTCTGTTCGGCAATGGCGTTGCGCAGCTCGCGGGTAGCCAGGTACTGCAGACGCAGGTCAATCGACAACGCCAAGGTCTTCCCGGCCTTGGCGTTCTTGGTGACCTGAATGTCCTTGATCAGCCGGCCGCGCCGGTCCTTGATCACCTGGCGCTTGCCAGGCACCCCGGCCAGCCACTCGTCATAGGCCAGCTCGACCCCTTCGCGCCCGTGGTCGTCCAGGTCGGTGAAGCCGACCATATGCGCAGTGACATCACCGGCCGGGTAGAACCGGCGGAATTCTTCCAGCCCGTACACGCCGGGCACTTTCAGGTCGAGCACGTGCTGGCCCTGCTCCGGGGTCAGGCCGCGGACCAGGTAGATGAACTCTTTGTTGGCCTGCTGGGTCAGGCGCTCGCTCAGCTGCTGCGGGTTTTGCCCCAATGCTGCTGCCAGTTGCGGCCAGCGCTCTTTGGAGGCCTGCATTTCCTTGGGGTTGGCCCACAAGGTCGTGACCGGGGTACTGACCGCCAATGGCTCACCGTTGCGGTCGGTAATCAGCCCACGGTGTGCCGGGATCGAGATGTGGCGCAGGCTGCGCGCGTCGCCCTGGCCCTTGAGGAAGTCGCGGTCGACCACCTGCAGGTCGATGATGCGCCAGCAGATGGCCCCGACCATGAGTGCCAGCAGGCCGATGACCACGCGGAAGCGCCATGGGTACAGTGCGCCTTCGAGTTTCATCATGGCGCCACCATCCGCACTTCGTCAGCCGCAGGCACGCGCATCTTCAATTGCTCGGACGCAAGGTTTTCGATACGGCTGGCAGCGGTCCAGGTGCTCTGCTCGAGGATCAACCGGCCCCACTCGGCCTGGGCCTTGTCGCGCTCGTTCAGCTCACCGTACAGGGTATTAAGCAACTGGCGGTTCCAGTGCGCGCTGTAGGACACCGCAATGGCCGAAACCAGCACGGCAACGAACAGCAGGAGCATCAGGAAGCTCCCGCCTGGCAAGGGCTTGGCGAACAGCCTGCTCACCGCAACTTCTCCGCCACACGCATCACGGCGCTGCGCGACCGCGGGTTGGCCTTGAGCTCGGCTTCGGAGGCGAACTGGGCCTTGCCGATGAGCTTGACCTTGGGCTCGAAGACCTTGTGCTGCACCGGCAGGTTGCGTGGCAGGTTGTCGGCCTCGCCCTTGACCAGCTTGCGCATGAACAGTTTGACGATGCGGTCTTCCAGCGAGTGGAAGCTGATGACCGCCAGCCGACCGCCGACTTCAAGTGCGTCGAGCGCGGCTTCTAGCCCCGCCTCCAGGTCACCCAGTTCATTGTTGACGTGGATGCGCAAGCCCTGGAAGGCCCGGGTAGCCGGGTTCTTGCCCTTTTCCCAGGCCGGGTTGGCCACCTTGAGCACCTCTGCCAGGTCGGCAGTGCGGGTGAACGGCTGCTTTTCGCGGCGCTCGACCACGGCACGCGCCATGCGCCCGGCAAAGCGCTCTTCGCCGTATTCCTTGAACACGCGGGCAATTTCTTCCACCGGTGCGGTGGCAATGAATTCGGCAGCGCTGACGCCCTGGTCGGGGTTCATGCGCATGTCCAGCGGGCCATCATTGAGAAAGCTGAAGCCCCGCTCGGGGTCGTCCAGTTGCGGCGAGGACACGCCAAGGTCCAGCAACACGCCGCTGACCTTGCCATGCAGGCCGCGCTCGGCCACTTCTGCGCCCAGCTCGGCAAAGCTGCGCTGCACAATGACAAAGCGGCCGTCTTCGGCCGCCAGCGCTTGCCCTGTGGCAATCGCTTGTGGGTCTTTGTCGAAGCCCAGCAGCCGCCCTTGCGGCCCGAGCTTGCTGAGGATCAGGCGGCTGTGTCCGCCACGGCCAAACGTGCCGTCCAGATAGCAACCGTCGGCGCGCAAGGCCAATGCCTCGACAGCTTCGTCGAGCAGGACGGTAATGTGGTTGAAGCCGCTATCTATGGTCACAGGATCAGGTCACGCAATTCGTCGGGCATGGCGCCCGGTTGTTGAATAGCTGCAAGGTCGGCTGCCGAAACCGCGTTCCAGGCATCTTCATCCCACAGCTGGAATTTGTTCAGTTGCCCCACCAGCATCGCCTTCTTGTCGAGCTTGGCGTACTCACGCAAACGGGGCGGCACCAGGAAACGCCCACTGCCATCGAGTTCCAGGTCTACCGCATTGCCAATCAGCAATCGCTGCAGGCGGCGGTTTTCCTCACGCAACGATGGCAAGGCACGCAACTTGGCTTCTATCTGCTCCCACTCATCGAGGGGATAAACACACAAGCACGGGTCCACGGCGTCGATGGTCACGATCAGCTGACCATTGCAACGCGAATCGAGCTCGTCACGGTACCGGCTCGGCATGGCGAGACGGCCCTTGGCATCGAGACTGACGGCGTTGGCTCCGCGGAACACGGCTGCGATTCCCCACAATGTTATCTTTTTTGTGCCAGAAAACCCACTTCATCCCACTTTCTGCCACTTGCGCACACTATAGGAATCCGCCGGAGGCACCGTCAAGGCACGTTCGGAAGGAAAAGCCTTACAGGACCGAGATTTAGCGCGTTAAAGGATTGTGAAAGGTATTTCACAATGAAAAAAACACGAGAAAAATCAAACCCGCACAAGCCACTGGGGCTTGAACTTAAAGTGATTTATTAAGAGTAAGATTTTTTCGGTATTACCAAAGGGGGGTCTGCTATCGAAAGATGCAGAAAAGAAAGGTGGAGAGTCGATCTGTAAGCCGGGTTTTGTCGAGGACAGTCATTCCTCTACGACGGCCATCACTGGACGCCTCTAGCAACCTACCCGGTTCCGACGCGGGCCACGCCTGATGGAACCCTATTTGGTCTTGCTCCGAGTGGGGTTTACCTAGCCACGAACTGTTGCCAGCCGTGCGGTGCGCTCTTACCGCACCTTTTCACCCTTACCGGCACCGAAGTGCTTAGGCGGTTATTTTCTGTGGCACTTTCCGTAGGCTCACGCCTCCCAGGCGTTACCTGGCACTCTGCCCTATGGAGCCCGGACTTTCCTCCCCCGAACTTTTGCGGAACAAAAGACGGCAGCGACTGTCCAATCGACTCTCCGCCGACAAGGTTAACGGCACACGCGCTCAAGAACAAGCGCCAGCAGCATTTATATCAATTTGCCACTACTGAGCCTTCTGTTTATCCAGGGCAAGTTGATACAACAGGTTCTTGCGCACGCCGGTAATTTCCGAGGCAAGCGCCGCCGCCCGCTTCAGCGGCAACTCGGCCAGCAACAGGTCGAGCACGCGCTGGGCCTCGCTACTGATGGCCTGCTCGCCCTCCGGTGCACTCCAGCCACCGACCAGTACCACGCACTCACCGCGCTGCTGGTTGCTATCACCGGCGACGAACGCCCGCAACTCGGCCAGGGGCAAGCCCTTGAGCGTCTCGAAGGTTTTCGTCAGTTCGCGCGCCAATAATGCTGGGCGCTCACCGCCAAACACCGTTTCCATGTCCTCGAGGCACTCGAGGATACGGTGCGGCGCTTCATAGAAAATCAGCGTGCGCGGCTCTTCGCGCACTTGCTCCAGGCGTGCCAGGCGCCCCGCCTGCCTGGCCGGCAGGAAACCTTCGAAAATGAAACGGTCCGAGGGCAGGCCCGCCGCCGACAATGCCGCGATCAAGGCACAGGCGCCCGGCACCGGCACCACGCTGACCCCGGCAGCCCGCGCCTGGCGCACCAGGTGGTAGCCAGGGTCGGAAATCAACGGGGTACCGGCATCGGAAACCAGCGCCACATCTTCGCCGGCCAACAGCTTGCCGAGGAAGCGCCCGCCTTCGTCCCGCTCGTTATGCTCGTGGCAGGCCGCCAGTGGTGTATCGATGCCAAAATGTTGCAGCAGGCGGATCGAATGGCGGGTGTCTTCGGCTGCGATCAGCGCCACGTCTGCCAGCACCTTGAGCGCCCGGGCGCTCATGTCATCGAGGTTGCCGATGGGAGTTGCCACCACATACAGCGTTCCCACGGTGGATTTAGAAGCCCCTGCCACATCAGTCACTGCGCACACCTGTCATTCGGATCAAAGGCGCCATTGTAGCCCGAGCGCCCGCAACAGGGCGCAAAGAACTTCATACGCGACCGGCGGCAAGCCACCTATAGTGAAGGATCGACACGGCAACATCGCGCCCCGGCCAGTGCTTGGGTACAATTGCCGGCCAACTTGATCGAGTAACAGGACCTTTACATGATCGCTTGCCTGCGGCTGCTCACAGCCCTCTGCCTCGCTGCCCTGCTGGCAGCCTGCGCCAGCTCGCCCTCATCCAGCCTGGGCGAACTGCCACGCACCCCGGATGCCAGCATCGAGCAACTGCTCGAGCAGGCTGCTTCCAGCAAGTCTGCGCAAGACGCCGCCCTGCTGCGCCTGAGCGCAGCCGACCTGGCCTACAAGCAGAAGGACTTCCCCCGCGCCGCACGCATTCTCGAGCAGGTCCCGCTGGACACGCTCAAGCCGGCCCAGCAAGTGTTCGCCAGCACCCTGGCGGCAGAACTGGCCATGAGCCGCAACCAACCCAAGGCTGCCCTGGCCGCCCTGGCCCACCCAAGCCTGCAGCACGTTCCCGAGCTGCCGAAGGAACAGCAGGCGCGCACCTACTACGTGCACGCCGCCGCGCTGGAGGCCGATGGCCAGGCCCTGGCCGCCGCGCAACAGCGCGTACTGCTGGCCCCACTGCTCAGCGACCAGGCCGCCAGCGCAAACAACGACGCCATCTGGGCCTTGGTCGCCTCGCTGCCGGCCGAGCAGTTGCAGCAGCCGGCCACTGACCAGACCCTGGCCGGCTGGACCAGCCTGGCCCTGGCGGTGAAAAGTGCCGGCACCCTCGAGCAGCAACAGAGCGCCATCGAGAGCTGGGTCAAACAGCACCCGGACCACCCGGCTGCCAAACAGTTGCCAGTGCCACTGGTCAAGCTCAAGGAGCTGGCCAGCCAACCGCTGACCAAAATCGCCCTGCTGCTGCCCCAGGAAGGGCCACTGGCCGGGGTTGCCCGGGCCCTGCGTGACGGCTTCATGGCCGCCCACTTCCAGGCCCAGCAGGCTGGCCAAGCCGCCCCTGCGGTGCAGGTGTTCGACAGCTCGCGCATCGGCTCGCTCGACGACTTCTACCGCCAGGCCCAGGCCGCAGGCGTGCAGCTGGTCATCGGCCCGCTGGAAAAACCGCTGGTCAAGCAATTGGCCAGCAAACCGCAACTGCCGATCACCACCCTGGCGCTCAACTACGCCGAGGCTGGCCAGGTGGCCCCGCCGCAATTGTTCCAGTTCGGCCTGGCGGCCGAGGACGAAGCACGCGAAGTATCCCGTCGCGCCCGTGCCGATGGCATGGTCCGCGCCGTAGCCCTGGTGCCGAGCGGCGAATGGGGTGATCGCGTGCTGGCCGCCTTCCGCCAGGACTGGGAAGGCAACGGCGGCACCGTGCTCGCAGCCCAACGCATCGCGCAACCGGTTGCGCTGGCCCAGCAGATTGCCGACCTGTTCCAGCTGCGCCAGAGCGAAAGCCGCGCCAAGAGCCTGCAGAGCACGGTTGGCGGCAACATCGCCGCACAACCGTCGCGCCGCCAGGACATCGACTTCCTCTTCCTTGCCTCTACCCCTCAGCAAGCGCAGCAGATCAAGCCGACCCTGAATTTCCAGTACGCCGGTGACGTACCGGTATACGCCACTTCCAACCTGTACAGCGCCAGCGGTGACGTCAACCAGTACAACGACATGAACGGCATCCGCTTCTGCGAAACCCCGTGGCTGCTCGATACCAGCAACAGCCTGCGCCAACAGGTGGTTCAGCAGTGGCCGCAAGCCGCCGGCAGCCTGGGCCGCCTGTACGCCATGGGCGTGGATGCCTACAGCCTGGCACCGCGCCTGGGCCAACTGAAGGCGCTGCCAGATAACCGCGTCCAGGGCCTATCCGGCAGCTTGAGCATCAACGCCAACCAGCGTGTGGAGCGCCAACTGCCATGGGCTGAATTCGCTGGCGGCCAGGTCAAGCGCCTGCCTGATACCCCGCGCTGATGGCTGCAGCATCACCGACCGGCGCCGGCCACGCTGCAGAAACCCAAGCCCTTGAGTATCTTCAGGGGCAAGGCCTGCGGCTGCTGGCGCGCAACTGGCGATGCAAAGGCGGCGAGCTTGATCTGGTCATGCTCGACGCCGATACAGTAGTATTCGTCGAAGTCCGCTACCGGTTGCACGCGGCCTTCGGAGGCGCCCTCGCCAGTATCGATGGGCGCAAGCAGAAACGGCTGGTGCATGCGGCCAGCCTGTTCCTGCTCAAGGAGCCCCAATGGGGCAACCACCCCTGCCGCTTCGACGTTGTCGCCCTGCAGGGTAGCCACCATGCAGGCAAACCGCTTCAGTGGCTGAAAAACGCCTTCGAGTGCTGAACCCTCTACGTTTTTTTTGCTCTATGTATCGCGGGCTGGTCGTTGTTGCGCGTAACAAAGGCCACCGCCCCATTTAAGGTCACCAGATGGACATGCAATCCCGAATTCGCCGGCTGTTCCAGGCCAGCATCGAAACCAAGCAACAGGCGATGGACATCCTGGCACCGCACATCGAGCAGGCCAGCCTGGTCATGGTCAATGCGCTGCTCAATGAGGGCAAGATGCTCGCCTGTGGCAACGGCGGCTCGGCCGGCGACGCCCAGCACTTTTCCTCGGAACTGCTCAACCGCTTCGAGCGCGAACGCCCGAGTTTGCCGGCCATCGCCTTGACCACCGACAGTTCGACCCTGACGTCGATCGCCAATGACTACAGCTATAACGAAGTCTTTTCCAAGCAGATCCGCGCACTGGGCCAACCGGGCGATGTTCTGCTGGCGATCTCCACCAGCGGGAACTCGGCCAACGTGATCCAGGCGATCCAGGCCGCGCATGACCGCGAAATGATTGTCGTAGCAATGACGGGGCGCGACGGCGGCGGCATGGCCTCGCTGCTGCTGCCAGAGGACGTGGAAATCCGCGTACCTTCGACAGTGACCGCGCGCATCCAGGAAGTCCACCTGCTGGCGATCCACTGCCTGTGCGACCTGATCGACAGCCAACTGTTCGGGAGTGAAGAATGACCCCTATGCGCCTTGGCCTGCTGGCCCTGACTCTGTGCCTGAGCGTAACCGGCTGCAGCTCGGTACTCACCTCTGCCCGCAATTCGCCCATTGAAGACGACCGCGGCACGCGCACCATCGGCAGCAAGATCGACGACTCGCTGATCGAAACCAAAGCCGCGGTCAACATCTCCAAGGCCAACCCGGACCTGGACAAGGGCTCGCACATCGTTGTCAGCAGCTACAACGGTATCGTCCTGCTCGCTGGCCAAACCCCACGTGCCGACCTCAAGAGCCTTGCCGAGCAAACCGCCAGCCAGGTTCAACGGGTGAAAAAGGTGCACAACGAGCTGCAGGTCATGCAGCCGTCTTCGATTCTGGCGCGCAACAACGATGCCTGGCTGACCACCAAGATCAAGACCCAGATGCTGACCGACAGCGCCGTGCCCAGTTCGCGAATCAAGGTCATTACCGAGAACGGTATCGTCTACCTGCTCGGCCTGGTGACCCAGCAGGAGGCCAATTCCGCCACTGCCGTAGTGCAGGGCGTATCGGGTGTGCAAAAAATCGTCAAACTCTTCGAGTACATCGACTGAAGAACCCTGGGCCGGAAAGGCAACAATCCCGGCCTAAAAAAGGCGACCCTTCAAGGTTGATGCCTGTCAGTCAAGCGTTAATGGGGCTGCTTTGCAGCCCTTCGCGGGCATGCCCGCTCCTACACGCGATTCCCTGTGGGAGCGGGCGTGCCCGCGAAGGGTCGCAAAGCGGTCCCAAATTACTTGACTGCTGGCATTAACCCTACAAGGTCGCCTTTTTTATTACTTGACCACTTTCAGGCTTGGTCGACCAGTCGGGCGCGGCGGCTGGCCACCACCTTCTGGCGGGCCATCGTCATCCGGCTGCACATCATCGTCTTCCAGGTCATCGCCATCCGTCAGCGGCTGCTCCAGCTCGAAGACCATGCCTTGGCCATTTTCGCGGGCGTAGATGCCCAGGATGGCGCCAACCGGCACGAACAGCGAATGGGTCACGCCACTGAAACGGCCCTCGAAACTGACCGCGTCGTTATCCATGTGCAGGTTGCGCACAGCACTTGGCGAAATATTCAGGACAATCTGGCCATCATTGGCGAAACCATCCGGTACCTGCACCTTTGCGTATTCGGCATTGACCAGCATATGGGGCGTGCAATCGTTGTCGACGATCCACTCGTACAGTGCTCGAACCAGATAGGGGCGACTGGAGTTCATCAACGGCTCCTTAAAGCTTACGCATTTCACGTTCTACAGAGGACAGGCTCGCCTGGAATGGCTCGCGGGCGAACTGGCGCTCCATGTAATCCAGCAGCGGTTTCGCTTGCCGGGGCAACTCGATGCCCAACACTGGCAGGCGCCAGAGTATGGGCAGTAGACAACAATCGACCAGGCTTTGCTCATCGCTCATGAAACAGGCGAACTCATTGAACAATGGCGAAACACCGGTCAGGCTTTCGCGCAGGGCCTTGCGCGCTTCACTTCGGGCAGCCTCGCTGCTGCGCGAATCGAGCACGCTATCGGCCAGGGCACACCAGTCGCGCTGAATGCGGTGCATCAGCAAACGGCTGTTGCCGCGCGCAACCGGGTATACCGGCATCAGCGGCGGGTGCGGGTAACGCTCCTCGAGGTATTCCATCACCACGGTCGATTCATACAACGCCAGGTCACGGTCGACCAGGGTCGGCACACTGCCATACGGGTTGACCTCGGCCAGCCTGGGCGGCAGGCGCGCCGGATCGACATCGATGACCTGCACGCTGACACCCTTCTCGGCCAGCACCAGGCGTACCCGATGAGAATAATGGTCAGCGGGGTCGGAATAGCAGGCTAACCTGTTGGTTGCGCCCATGTAGCGGCTCCTCGCACGAGATGCTGTGCAACTTTAAATGAAAACGCGCCCGGGGCATCCTGGCATTTCTGCCAGGCGCCCCGGGCGCGTTCAACAACCAGAAATTACTGCGTGATCAGTGCACGTCCTTCCAGTATTCACGCTTGAGCAAATAGGCGAATACGAAGAAGAAAGCCAGGTACAGCAACACATAGGTACCGATGCGCTGGCTTTCCAGTTTGACCGGGTTGGCCGAATAGGCCAGGAAGGTCACCAGGTTCTTGACCTTCTCGTCGAACTGCTCGGCGGTCAGGGTACCGGATTTCGGCGTAACGGTCAGCTGGTCACAGGCTTCATGGGTAATCGGGCTACCGGTCAACGGGTCGAATTGCTTCTTCCCATCAGTCACCGTCTGCACCTGCTTGCAGCCAATCACCTGGTTGCCCTGCAGGCCGACCAACACGTTGGGCATGCCGACGTTCGGGAATACCTTGTTGTTCACCCCATAAGGCCGCGAGGGGTCTTCGTAGAAACTGCGCATGTAGGTGTACAGCCAATCGGTACCACGCACCCTGGCCACCAGGGTCAGGTCGGGCGGCGCGGCACCAAACCAAGTCTTGGCGTCTTCGGGCTTCATGCCGATCTGCATGTGATCACCGATCTTGGCCCCGGTAAACACCAGCTTTTCGAGCATCAGCTCGTGGGGAATGCCCAAGTCATCGGCCACACGCTCGTAGCGTTGGAACTTGGCACTGTGGCAGCCCATGCAATAGTTGGCGAACGTCCGCGCGCCGTCCTGCATGGCGGCCTTGTCGGTCAGGTCGATATCGACCTTGTCCAGCTCCAGACCGTGTTCGGCAGCGAAGCAAAAGGCAGGCATCAGTGCCAGCAAAAATACTGCAATCAACTTTTTCATCAGCCAGTCACCCTTTCCGGAACCGGTTTGGTCTTCTCGAGCCTTGTGTAGAACGGCATCAACAGGAAGTAGGCGAAGTACAGCACCGTGCACACCTGCGACAACAGCGTGCGCCCAGGTGTCGGTGCCAGCACGCCCAGCACGCCGAGGATGACGAAGGCCACGCAGAACACCAGCAGGAAGAGCTTGCTGATCCAGCCTTTGTAACGCATGGAGCGCACCGGGCTGCGATCGAGCCAGGGCAGTACGAACAGCACCGCAATCGCCGCCCCCATGGCGATCACACCCATCAACTTGTCAGGCACCGCACGCAAGATGGCGTAGAACGGTGTGAAGTACCACACAGGTGCAATATGCTCCGGCGTCTTGAACGCGTTGGCCTGCTCGAAATTCGGCTTTTCCAGGAAGTAACCGCCCATTTCCGGGAAGAAGAACACCACCGCACAGAACACGAAGAGGAACACCACCACGCCGACAATATCCTTGACGGTGTAGTACGGGTGGAACGGAATGCCATCGAGCGGAATGCCGTTTTCGTCCTTGTTCTTCTTGATGTCGATGCCATCGGGGTTGTTCGAACCCACTTCGTGCAGGGCAAGAATGTGCAGCACCACCAGGCCGAGGATGACGATAGGCAGGGCGACCACATGCAGGGCGAAGAAGCGGTTCAGGGTAATGCCGGAGATCAGGTAGTCACCACGAATCCATTGGGTGAGGTCGCCACCAATCACCGGGATGGCACCAAACAGCGAAATGATGACCTGGGCACCCCAGTAGGACATCTGGCCCCACGGCAGCAGGTAACCCATGAAGGCCTCGGCCATCAGCGCCAGGTAGATCAACATGCCGAACAGCCAGACCAGCTCGCGGGGCTTCTGGTAGGAGCCGTAGAGCAGGCCGCGGAACATGTGCAGGTAAACCACGATGAAGAACGCCGAAGCACCCGTGGAGTGCAGGTAGCGCAGAATCCAGCCGTATTCGACGTCACGCATGATGTACTCGACCGAGGCGAATGCCTCTTCTGCCGAGGGCGTGAAGCTCATGGTCAGCCACACACCGGTGACGATCTGGTTGACCAGCACCAGTAATGCCAGGGAGCCAAAGAAATACAGGAAGTTGAAGTTCTTGGGCGCGTAATACTTGCTCAGGTGATCTTCCCACATCTTGGTCGCGGGGAAGCGAGCATCAATCCAGTCCATGAACTTGCTCATCATGCTTTCTCCTGGTCGACGCCGATGACGATGATATCGTCCGACTCGTACGAGTGCGGCGGTACGGGCAGGTTGAGTGGCGCCGGCTGCGACTTGTAGACACGCCCAGCCAGGTCGTAGTGGGAGCCGTGGCACGGGCAGAAGTAGCCACCCACCCATTTGGGGCCCAGGTCGGCTGGCGCAACCTCCGGGCGGAAGGTGGGCGAGCAGCCCAGGTGCGTGCACAGGCCGACGAGAATGAGGATTTCCGGCTTGATGGAGCGGACTTCGGGGTCGACATAGGTCGGCTGCACCGAAGACTTGGAATCGGGATCAGACAATTCGCCGGTAATTTTCTTCAGGTTACCGAGGATCTCCTCGGTGCGCCTGACGATGAACACCGGCTGGCCTCGCCACTCGGCTACCATCTGCTGCCCGGCCTCGACCTTGGCGATATTGACCTTCACCGGTGCTCCCGCGGCTTTCGCCTTGGCACTGGGAAACCATGACCCCACGAACGGTACCGCAGCCCCCACTGCTCCCGCTGCCCCGACCACGGATGTCGCGGCTACGAGGAAGCGGCGCCGGCCTGCGTTGACGCCGTCATTGCTCATTCAGTCCTCTCCCATCAGCTTGCTTGGCCTGTTGAACCAGGCCTGTACTTAGGTTGTGTCTGTGGCACTAAAATTTGGTCGCCATGGTAAGAAACAAATCCACACACTGACAAGGGATTAGCCGGGCAAGGGCCCAATACCAGCGCTTTGCTTGATCTGCGTCTATGCGACGAGCGGCCACAGACATGCTGACAGGTTAGTTCAAGGCAAAAAAAAAGCCCGGTTCCAAGGAACCGGGCTCTTTTCGACTGCCGAAGCGGTATTAACGCTTGGAGTACTGAGGACGCTTACGCGCTTTACGCAGACCCACTTTCTTACGCTCGACTTCACGAGCGTCGCGGGTGACGTAGCCAGCACGACGCAGAGCGCCACGCAGGGTTTCGTCGTATTCCATCAGGGCGCGGGTGATACCGTGACGGATCGCACCGGCCTGACCGCTGACACCACCACCGGAAACGGTGACGTAGATGTCGAACTTCTCAACGGTTTCGGTCAGCTCGAGCGGCTGACGAACAACCATGCGAGCGGTTTCGCGACCGAAGAACACGTCCAGAGAACGGTTGTTGATGGAGATGTTACCAGTACCCGGACGCAGGAATACGCGAGCGGTTGCGGTCTTGCGACGGCCAGTGCCGTAATTTTGAGTCGCCGACATAATGAACTATCCCGTTAGATCTTCAGTTCTTGAGGCTGCTGAGCAGTGTGTGGGTGAGCAGCACCCGCGTACACTTTCAGCTTACGGTACATGTCGCGACCCAGCGGGTTCTTAGGCAGCATGCCTTTGACCGCGGTTTCGATAACACGCTCAGGGGCCTTGGCGATCAACTTCTCGAAGTTGATTTCCTTGATACCGCCCGGGAAACCGGAGTGGGAGTAGTACATCTTGTCGGAAGACTTGGCACCAGTCACACGAACCTGTTCAGCGTTGATAACGACGATGTAGTCGCCGGTGTCAACGTGAGGGGTGTATTCTGGTTTGTGTTTGCCACGCAGACGGGTAGCGATTTCGGTAGCCAGACGACCCAGGGTCTGGCCAGCGGCGTCGACTACGAACCACTCGCGCTTTACTGTTTCCGGTTTAGCAGTAAAAGTTTTCATTCTCTAAAGCCTCAGAGGCCGCCCAGCGAAAAATAGACGGCGAATCTTACTGGATAGTGCACAGCTTGCCAAGGGCAAGCGCGCAGCCGAACACTGACGCTTTTGGGGGCTCGGGTCGGGCACGCCAATATTCGACGGGGTTCTTCCTGCGTGATGGTGCATCACTTCCGCCACGCGGAGAGGGGCTGAATTATCCAGATTGCGCGAAAAATTTCAACCTGCTTTGATGAGCTTCCATTGCCAAGGAGTATTTACCCGATGGAATACCGCCAGCTCGGCCGAACCGACCTCAACGTCAGCGCCCTGTGCCTGGGCACCATGACCTGGGGGGAGCAGAACGACCAGGAAGAGGCTTTCGGCCAAATTGCCCGGGCCAAGGCCGCGGGGATCAACTTCATCGACACGGCCGAAATGTACCCGGTGCCGCCACGTGCGGAAACCTACGCCGCTACCGAGCGCATCATCGGCAACTGGTTCAGGGCCAACGGTGACCGTGATGACTGGGTGCTGGCCAGCAAGGTTGCCGGCCCCGGCAACGGCATCAGCCACATCCGCGATGGCCAGCTCAAGCACAACCGCCAGCACATCGTCGCGGCGCTGGACGAGAGCCTCAAGCGCCTGCAGACCGATCGCATCGACCTGTACCAGCTGCACTGGCCGGAACGCAGCACCAACTTCTTCGGCAAACTGGGCTACCAGCACCTGCCGCACGATCACTTCACGCCGCTGGAAGAAACGCTGGAAGTGCTGGACGACCAGGTACGGGCGGGCAAGATCCGTCATGTTGGCCTGTCCAACGAAACGCCGTGGGGCACCATGAAATTCCTGCAACTGGCCGAAAGCCGGGGCTGGCCACGGGCGGTGTCGATCCAGAACCCGTACAACCTGCTCAACCGCAGCTTCGAGGTGGGCCTGGCGGAAGTCGCCATTCGCGAGCAATGCGGTTTGCTGGCCTACTCGCCGCTGGCATTCGGCATGCTGTCGGGCAAGTACGAGAACGGCGCTCGGCCGGAAAACGCCCGCCTGACCCTGTTCAGCCGCTTTGCCCGCTACTCCAACCCGCAGACCGTGGCCGCCTGCAGCCGCTACGTGCAGCTGGCCCGCGAGCACGGCCTGGACCCGGCGCAGATGGCCCTGGCGTTCGTGACGGGCCAGCCGTTCGTGATCAGCAACATCATTGGCGCTACCAGCCTGCAGCAACTGGACAGCAACCTGGCCAGCGCCGAGCTGCACCTGAGCGACGAGCTGCTGGCGGCGATCGAAGCCATTCACCAGGCGCAGCCGAACCCGGCACCTTGATCAGAGCTGCAAGCTGCAAGCTGCAAGCTACAAGCTACAAGCTACAAGACAGAGCAGTCCGCATGCTGACCTGCTTTATCTTGAAGCTTGAAGCTTGAAGCTTGACGCTTGCAGCTCGACCAAAAAAATAAGACGATCCAGCCGGTGATTGACCACTCTACCCTATAAGAACAATGACAATGATGTTTACCCAACCCCCCGCGTCGCTGCGGCGCGTCAACATCCTGGCCATTGACAAGGTGTTCGCTTCGACCTTGATGCAGGCCAAGGACTTCTTCCACCTCGCCAGCCTGCGCTACGGCAAGCAGCTGGGCCTGGGCTTGCAGCCCATGTTCGAGATCCGCCTGGTGAGCCCCGATGGCCTGCCCGTGGACAGCTTCAGCAATGTACAGCTACCGGTCGACGGCGGCCTGGATGACGCCGATGTCATCATCCTGCCAGCCTACTGGGACGACTTCGACAACCTGCTGCAACGCTACCCACAGGTGCTGCCGTGGCTGCGTAACCAGCACGCCCGCGGCGCGGTGCTGTGCGCGGAGGCCAGTGGCGTGTTCTGGCTGGCCGAAAGTGGCCTGCTCGACGGCAAGGAGGCGACCACCTACTGGCGCTTCTTCAGCAGCTTCGCCGAGCGCTTCCCGAAGATCCGCCTGAACCAGGACAAGCACCTGACCGACGCCGACAACATCTATTGCGCTGGCGGCGCCACTTCGGCCTGTGACCTGTACATCTATCTCATCGAGCGTTTCTGCGGGGCCAATGTGGCCCGTGCGGTGTCGCGCGACATCCTCTACGAAGTGCAGCGCAACTACACGCCGGGGCGCATGGGGTTTGGCGGGCAGAAGCTGCATCAGGACCTGATCATCCTGCAGATCCAGCACTGGCTGGAAGAGCACTTCGCGGACAAGTTCCGCTTCGAGGACGTGGCCCGCAACCACGGCATGAGCATCCGCAACTTCATGCGCCGGTTCCAGGGGGCGACCGGCGACAAGCCGCTGCACTACCTGCAACGGCTGCGGATCGAAACGGCCAAGGGGTTGTTGTCGAGCACGCGCAAGAGCATCAAGACCATCAGTTACGAGGTCGGTTACGACGATGCCAGTTTCTTTGCGCGGCTGTTCCGCCAGCATACCGAGTTGTCGCCGAACCAGTACCGGCAGCAGTTCATGCAGGAAGCTTGAGGGCTTCCAGCAGCGGCAAGTTTCTAGCTGCAAGCTACAAGACAAAGCAAAAAGCCGGAGCAGCTCGTGGCCTGCTCCGGCTTTTTCTTGAGGCTTGCAGCTAGAAGCTTGCCGCTGATCTCAGGGCTTGTGCGCCCGAGACAGGAACTCGTGCGACTGCATCTCCAGCAAGCGGCTCAGGGTACGCTGGAACTCGAAGCTCAGGCGCCCACCGGTGTACAGGTCTTTTAGCTCCACCTCGGCCGAGATGATCAGCTTGACATTGCGGTCGTAGAACTCGTCCACCATGTTGATGAAACGCCGCGCGATATCATCGGTGGTCACCCCCATCTGCTCGACATTGCTCAGCAGCACCGCGTGGAAGATCTTGCCCAGCTCGATGTAGTCGTTCTGGCTACGCGGCCCGTCGCACAATGCCCGGAAGTCGAACCAGGCAACGTCGTCGCACGTACGCAAGGCATTGATCGGGCGGTTCTCGATCATCAGCACGTCATTTTCGACCGCCTGGGTGCATTCCGGGGTCAGCGCCTTGAAGCTGGCACGCATGCTTTCGTGCGCTGCCTCATTGAGCGGGTAGTGGAACAGTTCGGCCTGCTCCAGATGACGCAGGCGGTAGTCCACGCCGCTGTCGACGTTCACCACGTCGGTGTACTGCTTGATCATGGCGATGGCCGGCAGGAAACGCGCGCGCTGCAGGCCATCCTTGTACAAGCCGTCGGGCACGATGTTGGAGGTGGCGACCAGCGACACACCGTTCTTGAACAGCTCTTCCATCAAGGTGCCGAGGATCATCGCATCGGTAATGTCCGAGACGAAGAACTCGTCGAAGCAGATCACCTTGGCCTCTTCGCTGAAGCGCTTGGCAATGATGGTCAGCGGGTTCTTCTCACCCTTGAGGGTCTTCATTTCCTCGTGCACACGCTTCATGAAGCGGTGGAAGTGGGTGCGCATCTTCTGCTTGAACGGCAGCGCCTCGTAGAAGGTATCGACCAGGTAGGTCTTGCCCCGCCCTACTCCACCCCAGAAGTACAGGCCCTTGACCGGGGTCTGCTCCTTCTTGCCGAACAGCTTGCCGAATACCCCCGGCTTGTTGTTCT
>NZ_BCBD01000096.1:0-20700 GCF_001320345.1 Pseudomonas sp. NBRC 111127
CGGCCCCTGTGGAATCGCGGTGCTCCAGCTCGCCCTGGTAGACAATGGTCACTGTCTCGAAACCACGGTGCGGGTGCTGGCCAACGCCGCGCCGGGCCTGGGTTGGGGTGAACGCATGCGGGCCGGCATAGTCGAGCAGCAGGAACGGGCTGATGTGGCTGGCCAGATGGTCATAGGTGAACAGGCTGCGGACCGGGAAGCCATCACCCACCCAATGGGCGTGGGGGCTGTGGTGGATACCCAGAATGGTTTTCATGAGAAGGCTCCTGTTTCGGTTTGGATCACCTTATCAATGATGACAATCTGCCGGTAGAGGGCTTTAACGGCCCACATCGTTCCACCTACAGAACAATCACCGCTGCAAGAAAGCCAGCACCTGCTCGGCTGCCATCGCCGGGTCTTCCTGCATGAAGCAGTGCCCACCGGCGACCTCCTGCGCGCTGATGCTGGCATTCAGCGACACCAGGCGCTGCACCGAGCGTGGCACGAACGGATAGGTGTGCTTGCCATAGATCACGTGGGTCGGGGTATTGATTGCACACAGGCTGGCCCACATGCGCTTGGGGAACGAGCTGAAGATTTCCACTTCACGGCTGGGTCGGCACTTGAGCACCACGGCCTCGCCGCAATCGCCGATGGCATGCTCGACATACGCCTGCAACGCCGCATCGGCCCAGCCTTTGAAGATGCCCCGGCCCTGCAGCGAAGCCAGCGCCGCTGTGCGATCAGGCCAATGGCTGCGGCGGCTGGCGGCTTTGCGCGCCAAGGCATGACGCTGGTGCAGGCCAACCAGCGCCGCGGCGCCCATCACGCCGAGCATCCGGCGGCTGAACAACACCGGATCGAGCAGCACAGCACGGGCGAACAACTGCGGGTCACTGGCCAACATCAGCCCGGTCAACACGCCGCCGAAGCTGTGGCCCACGGCAAACCGGGCCACTTCGCCGTATTCGCCACGGCCCGCTTCGAAGGCTTCCACGGCCAGCGCCGCCGTACGGTTCCAACCCAGAAACGCCCCGCCATGGTCACTGTCACCGTGCCCTTGCACATCACATAGCCACAGGTCGAAATGTTCACCCAGGCGCATCAGCAACGGCTGGTAGGCCAAACAGCAAAAACCGTTGCCATGCAAGAAATGCAGCAGTGGCTTGCCGCTGGCCGGGGTTCGCCAACCACGCAAGGTGAAGCCTTCGGCGCATTCATGGGACCAGGGAATCAACTGCATGGGTTTACGGCACTCGCAACGCTAGGGGAACACCGATTCTACAAACAGCAGCGGGTACAGTGAAATCACCAGCAGCAGGGCCATCAGGACATTGAACAGCATCAGCCAGCGCGGGTTCTGCAGCAGGTTGCGCAAGGCGCTGCCGAACATCACCCACACGCCCACGCTCGGCAGGTTGACCAACGCGAATACAGCGGCGATGACCACTACGTTGGTCACGTAGCCTTGCGCCGGGGTATAGGTGGTAATGGCCCCCACCGCCATGACCCAGGCCTTGGGGTTGACCCATTGGAATGCGGCTGCGCCCCAGAAGCCCAGCGGCTTGCGCGCGCCAGGCGAGGCAGCATCCACAGGCCCGGAAGTGGCAATTTTCCAGGCCAGGTACAGCAAGTAGGCCGCGCCTGTGTAGCGCAATACCGTGTACAGCGGCGGCCAGGCCTTGAAGACTTCACCCAGGCCCAGGCCGACCGCCAGCACCATGACCATGAAACCGCAACTGATACCCAGGGCATGGGGAACCGAGCGGCGCACGCCGAAGTTCACGCCCGAGGCCAGCAGCATGGTGTTGTTTGGACCTGGCGTGATCGAAGATACAAAGGCGAACAGCACGAAGGCGCTCAGCAGGTCGACAGAGGCAAGCATGGCGGGCATTCCACTTTCATTAAGGGTGCTGCCACACTACCGGAGTCGTCCTTCTCGGCGACCACTACAGTTACAACAAATTATGCAGATACACTTCACTGTACTGCCATCCTGGATCAAGGAAGCCGTCTCATGAGCCTTTCCATTCGCCCTGCCGCGCCTGCCGATGCCGCGCAGATCCTCAACTTCATCACCGAGCTGGCCGAGTACGAGCGCGCGCGCCACGAGGTGGTCGCGACCCTGGCCGATATCGAGCACAGCCTGTTCGGTGCAGGCAGTACCGTGCACAGCCTGGTCTGCGAACGCGATGGCCAGGCGATCGGCTTTGCCGTGTATTTCTACAGCTATTCCACCTGGCTGGGGCGCAACGGCATCTACCTGGAAGACCTGTACATCACCCCCGAACAGCGCGGTGACGGGGCTGGCCGCCAGTTGCTGCAGCACATCGCCCGCGAGGCGGTAGCCAACAACTGTGGGCGCCTGGAGTGGAGCGTGCTGGACTGGAACGAACCGGCAATCGGCTTTTATCAGAAGCTGGGCGCCGAGGCCCAGGATGAGTGGGTACGCTACCGCCTGGACGGGGACAAGCTGGCGGCATTCGCGCGAGGCTAACGGTTGCTCCACCCGGCCCAGGCACATGCGCAGCTCACCGGGTAATTGACGCCAGGGCCGCCCCATGCTCTCCTTACGCCTCACGTTCAGGTGCCCCTTCATGGGGTGAAACGGGAAACCGGTGCGTCGCAGGCCCTGACCAGGGCCCGACAATGCCGGTGCTGCCCCCGCAACGGTAAGCGAGCGAAGCGTCTGTACCACTGTGCCATGTAGTGCGGCATGGGAAGGTGACGCTTGCCAGGAGCCCTGCTCCTCCTCGCAAGCCCGGAGACCGGCCTGGCGTTCATGAACAACCCGCGGTGGGCGGGCGCTGTTGCATTCCCCTGGGTAACCGCGCCCGGGGCTGCCGCGCCTGCCCATTGCCCACAAAAAGCAGAGGAACGCGTCATGCCCGTCGCCAGCACCAAGCCACACAGCCTTGCCACCCCCGCTACCCTCAGCCAGCGCGTCATCATTGCCGTCGGTGCCAGCTTGCTGGGCCTGTGCCTGGTCTACTTCGCCGGGTTCTCGCACATCGAGGCGGTGCATAACGCCGCCCACGACACCCGCCACAGCGCCGCCTTCCCCTGCCACTGAGTACGCCCCCATGATCATGCGCATTGCCCGCACCGCGGGTTTCAGCGGGCTGCTCGCCGCCCTGCTGCTGACCTTGCTGCAAAGCTTCTGGGTGGCCCCGCTGATTCTTCAGGCGGAAACCTACGAGTCCTCGGCACCTGCCTCGCACCATGAGCATGGCAGTGAAGTGCCTGCCCATGAACACAGCGCCGAGGCCTGGTCGCCGGAAGATGGCTGGCAACGAGTGCTCGCCACCACGGGCGGCAACCTGGTGGTTGCCGTCGGCTTCGCCCTTGTTCTCGCCGCGCTGTACAGCTTGCGCGCGCCCACCCGCGCCACTACCGGTGCCTTGTGGGGGCTGGCCGGGTTCGCCGTGTTCTGCCTGGCCCCGACCTTGGGCTTGCCGCCCGAACTGCCAGGCACCGCTGCAGCAGACCTGGGGCAACGCCAGGCCTGGTGGGTCGGCACCGCCAGCGCCACCGCGCTCGGCCTGGCCTTGTTGGTGTTCGCCCGCCACGGGCTGCTGAAAGTGCTGGGCGCGGTGCTGCTGGTGATTCCGCATGTGCTCGGCGCCCCGCAGCCCGAGGTTCACCAAAGCCTGGCCCCGCAGGCCCTGGAAACCCAGTTCAAGCTGGCCTCGTGGCTGACCAATGCGGCGTTCTGGCTGGCCTTGGGCCTGCTCAGCGCCTGGTTGTTCCGCCGTTCCAGCCAGGCCTGATGGGCACTTTCTATGCCGGTTTTGGCTGCCGCCGGGGTTGCCCGGCGGCTACCCTGCACACCCTGTTGTGCCAGGCACTGGCCAACCACGGCCTGGCACTGGCAGACCTGCGCGGCATCGCCAGCATCAGCCTGAAGGCTGACGAGCCGGGTTTGCACCAGCTGGCCGAGCACCTGGGTGTGCCGTTGGTGCTGTACCATAGCCAGCAACTGCACGCTTACCAGCCACTGCTCAGCCACCGCTCCGCCGCCGCCCATGCCCACACCGGGTGTTGGGGCGTGGCCGAGAGCACCGCACTGGCCCTGGCCGATCGGCAACAAGGCAGCCCACGGCTGTTGCTCAAGCGCCAGGTGCTCGGCCCGGCGACACTCGCCCTGGCCTGCTGAACGCGCCATACCCTTTTTTTGCAAGGACATTCCATGACCGTCTACTTCATCGGCGCCGGCCCCGGCGACCCCGAACTGATCACGGTCAAGGGCCAGCGGCTGATCCGCCAATGCCCGGTGATCATCTACGCAGGCTCGCTGGTGCCGGCTGCCGTGCTCGAAGGCCACCAGGCCAGTACCGTGATCAACAGCGCCGAACTGCACCTGGAGCAGATCATCGCAGCCATGCGCACCGCCCACGAACACGGCCAGGATGTCGCCCGGGTACACAGCGGCGACCCCAGCCTGTACGGCGCCATCGGCGAGCAGATCCGCCACCTCAAGGCACTGGGTATCGACTACCAGATCATCCCCGGGGTCACTGCCACGGCCGCCAGCGCTGCCCTGCTCGGCTGTGAACTGACCCTGCCGCAAGTGGCGCAGACCGTGATTCTGACCCGCTACGGCGACAGTTCGCCAATGCCACCCGGGGAACAGCTGGCCGACCTGGCCCGCCACGGCAGCACCCTGGCGATTCACCTGGGGGTCAAGCACCTGCCACGGATCGTTGAAGCGCTGCTGCCCCACTACGGCACCGAGTGCCCGGTGGCCGTGGTGCACCGCGCCACCTGGCCAGACCAGGACTGGGTGCGCGGCACGCTGGGCAACATCGTCGAGCGCAGCGCGGCCAAGCACTTCCGGCGCACGGCACTGATCCTGGTAGGCCATGTACTGGGGGATGCGCCGTTCGCCGAATCCGCCTTGTACCGTGCCGGTCACGCCCACCTGTATCGGCCTGGCGACTGAGCACGCCCAGGCTTGCCCTGCACAGGGTCGAAACCGCGCTGGCTGCGCCTGAGCGCCCTTTCCTGTCTGACATCACCACTGTGGCAGTGGTGATGTTTTTCCACTACTTGTAGGAATTTTCGACAAGTAGTCCGGAAACTTTCAACACTTCTATACTCGGGATTACCAAACGTCAGGTTTGGCCGTATGGTGCTGCGCTTCCGATTAACCCGCTTGCAAACGTATTCCTGAGTGTTCCAGGAAGCGGACCACATCCTGACAGGAGTTTTCCCCATGACAACCGTGCTGATCGTCGACGACCACCCTATCGTGCGGTTGTCGTTGCGCCTACTGCTCGAGCGTGAGCGCTTCCATGTCGTCGGCGAAGTCGGCAATGGCAGCGAGGTGGCGCAGGTGGCCCGTGAACTGCGCCCGGACGTGGTGGTGCTGGATATCGGCCTGCCTGGCCTGGACGGCATGGAGGTCATCAAGCGCCTTCAGTGCCTGGAGCCAACCCCCAAGATCATGGTGCTCACTGGCCAGGCCACCGACCTGTACGTGCGCCGTTGCCTGGATGCCGGTATCGGCGCGTTCGTCACCAAGGAGGAGGACCACGAGGCCCTGCTGTTCGCCCTCAAGGCGTTGGTGAAGGGCTATTCGACCTTTCCGCAGATGTCGGTCAACAGCAACTCCCTGGAGAGCGAACCGGTGCGCCTGGCCAGCCTTTCCAACCGTGAGATGGAAGTGCTGCGGCGCCTGGCACGCGGCGAAAACAACAAGAACATTGGAACCTGCATGAACCTGAGCGCCAAGACCATCAGCACCTACCGGGGCCGCATCATGGAAAAACTCAAGACCGAATCGCTGGTCGAGATGGTCGACCTGGCCAAGCGCAATAGCGTCTACTGAGCGGCTGGCGAGCATGAAGTTCCTGCTGGCGAGCGCCTTCATGATCATCGGCCTGGCCAATGCCAGCGGGTTGCAGGCCAGCAGCGAACCCCGGCAGTTGTTGGCGCGCTCGGTCAGTGCTGCCGCGCCGCTGGCGCTCTCGGCCGAAGACCGCCAGTGGCTGCAGCAGCACCGGCAACTGGTACTGGGCAGCTCGCGGCCGGACTACCCGCCCTTCGAGATCAATGTCAGCCCCCGTGACTACGAAGGCCTGAGCGCCGATTACGCCGGCCTGATCGGCGAGCAGCTCGGCATTGACATCGAAGTGCGCCGTTTTGCCAGCCGCCACGAGGCCATCACTGCCCTGCATGAGGGGCGCATCGACCTGCTGGGCAGCTCCAACGCCTTCGAGGCAGCAGACGCCCACCTCAGCCTGAGCTCACCCTATGCCGACGACCTGCCGGTGGTCGTGACCCGGGAGGGACGCAGCCTGAAGGGCACGCCCGACCTGGCCGGCCTGCGCCTGGCCATGGTTGATCACTACCTGCCCGCCAATACCGTACGCAGCCTGTACCCCAAGGCGCAACTGAGCCTGTACCGCTCCACCCTGGCCGGGCTGGCCGCTGTCGAACTGGGCGAGGCCGACGCCTACCTGGGCGACGCCATCAGCACCGACTTCATGATCGGCAAAAGCTTCCAGGGCACGTTGAAGATCGACCACTTTTCCCCGGCCGCCCCCGAAGCGTTCGCGTTCGCCCTGTCCAGCGACAACCTGCACTTGCGCCAGCTGGTCGACAAGGCACTGGCCCGCATCAGTGAAAGCGAACGGCTGAACATCCTGCGCCGCTGGAGCGGTGGCAATACCAGCCTGTTGTTGCAGCGCCACCTGACGGCCCTCAGTGCCGAAGAGGAAACCTGGATCGCCGAGCACCCCGTTGTCAACGTGCTGATCAACACATCACTGGCGCCCTTGACCTTCAACGACGCCCAGGACAACGCCAACGGCATCACCCTGGATCTGCTCAAGCAGATCGGCTTGCGCACCGGGTTGCAGTTCAAGACCGTTGAAAGCACATCGGCCTACCACATGGTCGAGCGGCTGAACCAAGGTGATGCGCTGATGATCGGCGCCTTGGGCTACGGCGCAGACCGGGCCAGGCAACTGCGCTACACCCGGCCTTACCTGGTCAGCCCAAGGGTGTTGGTCACCCGCAGCGACACCACCGCACCCGCCCCTTTGAAGGCCCTGGACGGCCAGCGTATCGCGGTGGTCAAAGGCTCGCCGCAACGCGCCTTGCTGCAGCAACGCTACCCGCAGGCCCGCCTGGTCGAGGTGGACAACCCGCTGGGCCTGATGGAGACCGTGGCCAATGGCCGTGCCGACGTCGCCCTGAGCAACCACATCAATGCGGCGTACTACATCAGCCATGTATTCAAGGACCGCCTGCGCATTGCCAGTGTGCTCGATGAAGACCCGGCCCTGGCCGCCTTCGCCGTGGCCGCCGACCAGCCCCAGCTGCAGGCCATTCTCGACAAGGCACTGTTGAGCATTCCGCCTGAAGAACTGGCGCAGTTGATCAACCGCTGGCGCACCAGCTCACTGGTCAGCGACAGCCCGTGGCGCGACTACCGCACCCTCGCCCTGCAAGTGCTCGTGCTGTCGGCGCTGCTGCTGGCCGGCGTGGTGTTCTGGAACAGCTACCTGCGCAAGCTGATCAACCAGCGCACCGAGGCGCAACACGCCCTGCAGGACCAGTTGGCGCTGAGCCGCGGGCTGCTGGAGCAACTGCGCCAGGCCAAGGACGACGCTGAACAGGCCAGCCAGACCAAAAGCACGTTCCTGGCCACCATGAGCCATGAAATCCGCACCCCGATGAATGCCGTGATCGGGTTGCTGGAACTGGCGCTGGAGGACTGCCGTAGCGGCCGCAGCGATATCCATACGCTGCAGACGGCCCATGATTCAGCGCTTGGCCTGCTGGAACTGATTGGCGACATTCTCGATATTTCCCGGATCGAGTCCGGGCACATCACCCTGCAACCCGTGCCCACGGACCTGCGCGAACTGGTGCGCGCCACCTTGCGCGTCTTCGAAGGCAACGCCCGGGCCAAGGGCCTGCACCTGCACGGCGAACTGCCCGCTGAACCGGCCTGGGTGCTGGCGGACCCGCTGCGGCTCAAGCAAATCCTGTCGAACCTGATCAGCAACGCCATCAAGTTCACCGACCGTGGCGAGGTGCAGGCCAACCTGTTTCTGCCGGTTATCGCCGGCCATGACATGTTGCCGGTGGAGCTGGATGTGCGCGACACCGGCATCGGTATCAGCCCTGCCGACCAGGCCCGCCTGTTCAATGCCTTTGTCCAGGCCGACGGCCCCAGGGCCCGCCAGGGCGCAGGCTTGGGCCTGGTCATCAGCCGCACGCTTGCCGAGCTGATGGGCGGCACGCTGAAGCTGCAAAGTGTCGAAGGCGTCGGCACCCGGGTGCAAGTGAACCTGCAACTGCCCACCTGCGCGCCTCCGGCAGCCGTGCCCGAGGACCCGGCCCAACTGGAAAACAGCGACGGCCCTTTGAATGTGCTGATCGTCGACGACTACCCTGCCAACCTGCTATTGCTGGAGCGGCAATTGCACACCCTTGGGCACCAGGTGAGCCTGGCGCAGAACGGTGAAGTCGCCTGGTGCCGCTGGCAAGCGGCGCGCTTCGATGTAGTGATCACCGATTGCAGCATGCCGGTCATGGATGGCCATGAACTCACCCGGCGCATTCGCCAGTTCGAGGCCGAGCGCAGCCTGCCCAGGTGCCGGATTCTGGGCATCACCGCCAATGCCCAGGCCGAGGAACGTACCCGCTGCCTGGCCAGCGGGATGGACGTTTGCCTGTTCAAGCCGATAGGTTTGCGAACCCTCAAAGCCCACCTGCCCCAGGCCCGCCCACCTGCGCCAACAGCCCGCGCGGGCGGCTTGAACCTGGATGAGCTACGCCACCTGACTCAGGACGACGCGCAGCTCACCAGGCATTTGCTCGAGCAACTGTCGATCAGCGTTGGTGAAGACCTGGCGGCCCTGCATGCGCTGGCAGCGGACGCGCCCGAAGAGGCGCTGCGTGCCTTGGCCCACCGCATCAAGGGCGGTGCCAAGATGATCAGGGTACGCACCGTGGTCCAGGATTGCGAAGCGATCGAAGCGGCCCAGGCGCAAGGCTCGCCGACCGACGAGCCGCGCGCACGGCTGCAAGCCAGCCTGCAGGCCCTGCTGGACGATATGCGTGCTGCGCTCAATGCAATTGCAGCGTCGAACTGATCTGGCTGATGGCATCGACCACGTGCCTTGAGCCTTGTTGAATTTCCATGATCACCGTGCCGGCTTCATTGGCCAGCGCCACGCCATGGCCGGTGCGGTTCAGGCTTGACTGCATGCTGGCTACGGCCAGCAGCGACAGGTCGTGGTTCTGCCGCACCACATCGACAATTTCCAGGGTAGCCTTGCTGGTGCGCGCGGCCAGGTTGCGCACCTCGTCGGCGACCACGGCAAAACCGCGCCCGTGTTCGCCGGCACGGGCGGCTTCGATGGCCGCATTCAGCGCCAGCAAGTTGGTCTGGTCGGCGATACCACGAATGGTCAGCACAATCTGCCCGATCACATCCGACTGTTTGCTCACCGCATCGATGCTGCGCGCTGCGTCGTTGAGCTCCACGGAAATCTGCTCGATCACCTGCACGGTCTGCTGTACCACTTCGGTGCCTTTGCGCGCACAGGCATCGGTCTGCACCGAACTGGCATGGGCCGCATCGGCGGCACTTTGCTGGGTACAGACCTGGTCGGTGATGTCGCTGGCGAACTTGACCACCTTGTACAGGCGGCCCTTGCTGTCGAAGATCGGGTTGTAGGAGGCTTCCAGGTACACCGTCTGGCCTTGCTTGTTCACCCGCTCGAAGCGGTGCGAGTGGTATTCGCCACGGTTCAGCGAGGCCCAGAACTGGCGGTACTCGGCCGACTCACGCTCGTGCGGCAGGCAGAATAGGCCATGGTGGCGCCCTACCACCTCGTCGAGCCGGTAACCCATGGTGTCCAGGAAGTTCTGGTTGGCCTTGATCACCCGCCCTTGCGGGGTGAACTCGATCACTGCCATGGCGCGGCTGATCGCCTTCAGCAAGCTTTCGCTTTCATGCTCAAGGGCGACGCGCTGACTGATGTCGGACGCCACCTTGATCACGCTGCTGACTTGGCGCTGGGCATCCAGCACGGGCATGTAGCTGGCCTCCAGCCAGACTTCACGGCCGGCCTTGTCGACGCGCTCGAACGTGCCGCTGATGGCCTTGCCCTGACCGAGCTCATGCCACAGTTGCTGGTACTCGGCGCTCTGGGCGTAGCCCGGCTCACAGAACAGCCGGTGGTGCTGGCCGCGCAGCTCTTCAGCGCTGTAACCCATGGCCTGGCAGAAGCGTTCGTTGGCGTCGAGAATGGTGCCATCCGGGGCGAATTCGATCATTGCCATGGAGCGACTGATGGCAGCCAGTTTGGCCTGTGCGTCGGCCAATGCCTGATGGCTGCGCTGGATCTCGACCAAATCGGACTTGCGATGGAAATCGAACATGACGCCGGGCCTCCTTTATGCGCGGTTTCATGAGCATAGATGGCCGTATGCGCGGTGCAAGCACAGTGCCATCGCTTTGTGATTACTCCATTTCTGTTACGCCGGCAGGCCGCCAGGGCGTGGTCAACGCCATTGCACAGGCGAGCGAATCAGGTACTTTCCCGCACCATCAGCTCAAAACCCAGGTCCTGTTGGGCACTGGCCACCCGTTTGCCGTCCAGCAACGCGAGCAAGGCCTGGGCCGCGCCCCGACCGACGGCAGCCCGCGGGGTACGAATAGACGTGAGGCGCGGCACCATGTGCGCCGAAGCCGGCAGGTCGTTGAAGCCCACCATGGCCACCTGGCGAGGCACCTCCACACCTTGGCGCAACGCCTGCAAGACAGCGCCCTGGGCCAGGTCGTCGTTGCAGAAGAAGATGCCGTCCACATCCGGGGCCTGCTGCATCAGGCGGCTGAACAGTGTGCTGCCCAAGGCAATCGAAGAAGGCTCCGGGGCCAACACTTCCAGTTCCGCAGCGTGCAGGCCCGCCTCGGCCAGGGCCTGGCGGAAACCCTCGGCCCGCTGCATCACCCGCGGGTCGAGTTGCGCGGCTATGAATGCCAAGCGCTTGCGCCCGCGCTCGATCAGGTGCCGCGCGGCAGCCCGCCCCGCCTGCTCCTGGGAAAAACCGACCGATACTGCCCCCGGCTCGCCCTTGAGCTCCATCATGTGCACGCAGGGTACGCCGCTGGCGGCCAGCATCTGGCGGGCCGCATCGCTGCGCTCGAACCCGGTCAGCAACATGCCGCAGGGCTGATAGGCCAGGTAATTGCGGATCAGGTTCTCTTCTTCGGCCAGGTCATAGTGATAGTTGCCGATCAGCACCTCGAGCCCACGCGGGCGCATGACGTCGTGGATGGCCTCCAGGGTATCGATGAACAGCTGGTTGGACAGCGACGGGATCAGTACCACGACAGACTGGCTGCGCGCCGAGGCCAACGCCCGGGCCGCAGGGTTGGCCACGTAGCCCAGGCTGGCGGCGGCAGCCATGACCTTTGCGGCCAGCTCTGGGGCAACCGTGCTCACGCCGCGCAGCGCGCGCGAAGCGGTGATCGGGGAAACCCCGGAAAGCCTGGCCACTTCAGCCAGGGTAGGACGACCTGTGGTACGGGAGCCGGTGCGGGACATGGATGTTGTAATTTTACTACTTGCAAGGATGGGGAACGGCCACTAAGGTAGCGCTGTCTCAGGATGCAGGCAATGTAATCTTTGGTAGCTGCCGCTACACGCGTGCTGCCAGGCGTCCATACTGCGTAAGGACAAGACCAATAACACCGGGGAGGTGGCTGTTCGTCAGCGACGAGACAGCGCTACCTCACCCCGCAGGAGGTACTGATGAATTCTCCCCTGTCCGCCATCGTGGTGATGGGCGTGGCCGGTTGCGGCAAAAGCTGCATCGGTGCTGCCATCGCTGCCCGAAGCGGCGGTCGCCTGATCGAAGGCGACGCTTTCCACCCTGCCGAAAACATCCGCAAGATGAGCGCGGGCATCCCCCTGGACGACGCCGACCGCGCCGGCTGGCTGGTGCGCCTGGGCGAAGAGTTGCAAACCATCAGCCAGGCCGGCGAACGCCCGATCCTGACCTGCTCGGCGCTCAAACGCCGCTACCGCGAAACCCTGCGCCAGGCCATGCCTGGGCTGGTGTTCGTTTTCCTCGAACTGTCGCCTGCCGAAGCCGAAAAGCGCGTGAGGGCACGCCCTGGGCATTTCATGCCGGCCAGCCTGATCGACAGCCAGTTCGCCGCCCTGGAATCGCCCCGTGGCGAGCCCCTGACCCTGGCCCTGGACGCTACCCAGCCCATCGAAGCCCTGGCCGAAGCGGTAGACCGCTGGCTAAAGCGCTGCGGTGAGCAGGGCCTGGCGCAGACCGCCTGACCCAGCGGTTTACCGGCTCACCAAAGACAGCGCTACCCGACCCCGCGAAAGCGCGGAAAGTTCCTAAAACGCTACGCCAAAACAACGATAAGACCGAGGCCTTGAAACCATGTTCGGACTGGCTACTGATACCTTCCTGTTGCTCGACGCGCTCGTGACGATCGTCGGGCTGATCCTGCTGATCACCCACTTCAAGGTTCACCCCTTCGTCGCCCTTACCCTGGCGGCCGGCTTTTTGGGCCTGACCTCCGGCATGCCGGTGGCCAAGGTCATGAAGTCGTTCCAGGACGGCTTTGGCGGTGTGCTGGGCTTTGTCGGCATCGTGCTCGCCTTGGGCACCATGCTTGGCAAACTGATGGCCGACTCCGGCGGCGCCGACCAGATCGCGCAAACCCTGATTCGCGCCTTCGGCAAGAAGAACGTGCACTGGGCCATGATGTTCGCCGCTTTCCTGGTGGGCATTCCGCTGTTCTTCGAAATCGGCTTCGTGCTGCTGATTCCACTGGTGTTCATCGTGGCCCGGCGCTCCGGGGTTTCACTGGTGAAAATCGGCATTCCATTGCTGGCCGGCCTGTCGGTCGTGCATGGCCTGGTACCGCCGCACCCGGGCCCGTTGCTGGCGATCGGCATCTTCCACGCCGACATCGGCAAGACCATTTTCTACGGCCTGATCGTGGCGCTGCCTACCGCCATCATCGCCGGCCCGCTGTTCGGTAACTTCATCTCCCGCTACATTCCCGGCAACCCGTCGCAGGAGCTGATGGACCAGATCGCCAAGGAGTCCGACCAAGGCAACCTGCCGAGCTTCAGCATCACCCTGATCACCGTGCTGCTGCCGGTGGCCTTGATGCTGCTGAAAACCTTCGCCGACGTGGTGCTGCCTGCCGAGCACATCGTGCGCCAGTGGATGGACCTGATCGGCCACCCGATCACCGCCCTGCTCGCTGCCTTGCTGCTGGCCTTCTACACCTTTGGCTCGGCCCGCGGTTTCAACCGCCAGCAAATCATGAAAATGCTCGACCAGAGCCTGGCGCCAACCGCTGCGATCGTGCTGATCGTCGGTGCCGGCGGCGGTTTCAAGCAGATGCTGGTGGACACCGGGGTGGGCAACGTGATCGGGCAAATGGCCGTGCAAGCGGAAATTTCGCCGATCCTGCTGGCCTGGCTGGTGGCGGCGGTGATCCGTATCGCCACCGGTTCGGCCACCGTCGCGACCATCACCGGCGCGGGTATCGTGGCACCGGTGATCGACCTGGTACCGGGCGTGAACCGTGAGTTGCTGGTGCTGGCCACCGGCGCCGGGTCGCTGATCCTGTCGCATGTGAACGACGCCGGCTTCTGGCTGGTGAAGCAGTACTTCAACATGACCGTGGCCGAAACCTTCAAGACCTGGAGCATGATGGAGACGATTCTTTCCATCGTCGGCATCATCTTCATCATGTTGTTGTCGATGGTGGTGTAACCGCTGATCGGAACAATGAGCGCAACAATGGCACGTTAGCGCCACGGGTGGGGCCGAAAGGGAGTACGCCCCACCCGACGCAATGGAGACTGCCATGAACCGCTCAAGCGTGCTGCTGATTGCCCTGCTCGCCTCGCCACTGGCGCTTGCCGCCGGCACTGGCCCGACCTACCCCGACGACCCGCACAACAACGCGCCGCAGCCCGGCGTGGACAGCACCCTCAACCCGATCGAAAAACCCATGCCGCGGGATACCGACCCGCGCATCAAGGGCAATGACCCGGACAGCCCGCCCGCCCAGCAGAACGACAGTCGTGACTTGCCAGGCATGGACGGTACAGGGTCCGAAGGGACCGGTGGTGCCGACGCAGGCGGCGCTGGCGGCAACCAACGCTAAGCCCGTGGCAGCGGGCCCTGGCACCGGCTTCGGGTGCAGGCCCGCACCCCCCATTTACCACCCGCTGATCCCGACCTATCATTCAGCGTGATAATACATTTCGGCCCGTTCGATTCGTGCCTCTCGCGCAAGACACTCACACTCCGCCCATCACTAATACATTGGCGGAGTTCTCCATGGAACAATCACTCAAACCCTTGCGCTTCCCCCTCGCAGCCCTGGCTGTGGTGGTGATCAGCGCTTGCGGCCGAACCCCCGACGCCGTGCAGGCTCCCGCCGCGCCGAAGGTCACCGTGGCCAAGGTGATCGAGCAACCGATCAATGAATGGGACGAGTTCACCGGCCGCCTCGAAGCCCCGGAAACCGTCGAGGTGCGCCCGCGGGTGTCCGGCCAGATCGACCAGGTCGCCTTCACCGAGGGCGCCCAGGTCAAGAAAGGCGACCTGCTGTTCCAGATCGACCCGCGCCCGTTCCAGGCTGAAGTCCGCCGCCTTGAAGCCCAGTTGCAACAAGCCAAGGCCACCGCCATCCGCAGCGCCAATGAAGCCCGCCGTGGTGAGCGCCTGCGCGACAGCAACGCCATTTCCGCCGAGCTGGCCGAATCGCGCAGCAGCGCCGCTGCCGAAGCCCGGGCCGGGGTCGACGCCATCCAGGCACAACTGGACCTCGCCCGCCTGAACCTCAGCTTTACCCGGGTTACCGCGCCGATCAGCGGCCGGGTCAGCCGCGCCGCGTTCACGGCCGGCAACATCGTCAGCGCCGACGTGACCCCGCTGACCAGCGTGGTCTCCACCGACAAGGTCTACGCCTACTTCGACGCCGACGAGCGCGTGTACCTCAAGTACACCCAGCTGGCGCGCGAGGGCCAACGCGGCCAGAGCACCCCGGTGTACCTCGGCCTGACCAATGAAACCGGCACCCCTCACCTGGGCCAGATGAACTTCGTCGACAACCAGGTCAACCCGCGCACGGGCACCATCCGTGGCCGCGCCGTGTTCGACAACCGCGACGGCCAGTTCACCCCGGGCCTGTATGCCCGGCTGAAGCTGGTGGGCAGCGCCCAGTACGACGCCGTACTGATCAACGACGAGGCCGTGGGCACCGACCTTGGCAAGAAGTTCGTGCTGGTCATGGACAAGGACAACAAGGCCGCCTACCGCGCCGTGGAACTGGGGCCGAAACTCGAAGGCCTGCGCATCGTGCGCAGCGGCCTGGGCAAGGACGAGCGCATCGTGGTCAAGGGCCTGCAGCGCGTACGCCCGGGTTCGCCGGTAACGCCGCAGGAAACCCAGATGGCCAGCGAGCAGACCCTCGCCGCCCTCGCCCAGCAGCGCCAGGCCCTGGAGGCCAGCAACCCGGCGCCCAAAGTGGCGGGCAACAACGTGAAAAACGCCAGCGCCCAGGCGCCACGCGGTTAAGGGACCAGACCGATGAACTTCTCCAAATTCTTCATAACCCGGCCGATCTTCGCCGCCGTGCTGTCGCTGGTACTGCTGATTGCCGGCTCGATCTCGCTGTTCCAGTTACCCATCAGCGAATACCCCGAGGTAGTGCCGCCAACCGTGGTGGTACGCGCCAACTTCCCGGGTGCCAACCCGAAAGTCATCGGCGAAACCGTGGCTGCGCCGCTGGAGCAAGCCATTACCGGTGTGGAGAACATGCTGTACATGTCTTCCCAGTCCACCGCTGACGGCAAACTGACGCTCACCATCACCTTCGCCTTGGGCACCGACCTGGACAACGCCCAGGTGCAGGTGCAGAACCGCGTCACCCGCACCCAGCCCAAGCTGCCGGAAGAAGTGACCCGCATCGGTATCACCGTCGACAAGGCCTCGCCCGACCTGACCATGGTTGTGCACCTCACCTCGCCGGACAACCGCTACGACATGCTCTACCTGTCCAACTATGCCATCCTCAATATCAAGGACGAGTTGGCACGCCTTGGCGGCGTGGGTGATGTGCAGCTGTTCGGCATGGGCGACTACTCGCTGCGCGTCTGGCTCGACCCGAACAAGACCGCCTCGCGCAACCTCACCGCCAGTGACGTGGTCGCGGCCATTCGTGAACAGAACCGCCAGGTCGCCGCCGGCCAGTTGGGCGCCCCGCCCGCCCCGGGTTCGACCAGCTTCCAGCTGTCGATCAACACCCAGGGCCGCCTGGTCAACGAGGAAGAGTTCGAGAACATCATCATCCGCGCCGGCGCCGACGGCGAAATCACCCGGCTGAAAGACATCGCCCGGGTCGAGCTCGGCTCCAGCCAATATGCCCTGCGCTCGTTGCTGAACAACCAGCCGGCAGTGGCACTGCCGATCTTCCAGCGCCCAGGCTCGAACGCCATCGAGATCTCCGACGAAGTACGGGCAAAAATGGCCGAGCTGAAGAAGGACTTCCCCGAAGGCATGGACTACAGCATCGTCTATGACCCGACCGTGTTCGTGCGCGGCTCCATCGAGGCGGTGGTGCACACCCTGTTCGAAGCGCTGGTGCTGGTGGTGCTGGTGGTCATTCTGTTCCTGCAAACCTGGCGCGCCTCGATCATCCCGTTGCTGGCGGTGCCGGTATCGCTGATCGGCACGTTTGCGGTCATGCACCTGTTCGGCTTCTCGCTCAACGCGCTGTCATTGTTCGGCCTGGTGCTGGCCATCGGTATCGTGGTGGACGACGCCATCGTGGTGGTGGAAAACGTCGAGCGCAATATCGGCTTGGGCCTCAAACCCCTGGAGGCGACGCAGAAGGCCATGGCCGAAGTGACCGGGCCGATCATCGCCACCGCCTTGGTCCTGTGTGCGGTGTTCGTGCCTGCTGCCTTCATTTCCGGCCTGACCGGGCAGTTCTACAAGCAGTTCGCGCTGACCATCGCCATTTCCACGGTGATCTCGGCATTCAACTCGCTGACCCTGTCACCGGCGTTGGCTGCCGTACTGCTCAAGGAACACCATGCGCCCAAGGACCGTTTCTCGCGGTTACTGGAAAAACTCCTGGGCAGCTGGCTGTTCGCCCCGTTCAACCGCTTTTTCGACCGTGCCTCGCACCGCTACGTGGGCGGAGTGCGCCGGGTCATTCGCTCCAGCGGCATCGCCCTGTTCGTGTACGCCGGCCTGATGGGCCTGACCTACCTGGGTTTCTCGTCTACCCCCACCGGCTTCGTACCGGCCCAGGACAAGCAATACCTGGTGGCCTTCGCCCAGTTGCCCGACGCCGCCAGCCTCGACCGCACCGAGGCGGTGATCAAGCGCATGAGCGAAATCGCCCTCAAGCAACCTGGCGTCGCCGACTCGGTCGCCTTCCCTGGCCTGTCGATCAACGGCTTCACCAACAGCCCGAACAGCGGCATCGTGTTCACCCCACTCAAGCCGTTTGACGAGCGCAAGGACCCAAGCCAGTCGGCTGCCGCCATCGCTGCCGCGCTCAATGCCCAGTTCGCCGATATCCAGGACGCCTACATCGCGATCTTCCCGCCACCGCCGGTACAAGGCCTGGGCACCATCGGCGGCTTCCGCCTGCAGATCGAAGACCGCGGCAACCTGGGCTACGAAGCGCTGTACAAGGAAACCCAGAACATCATTGCCAAAAGCCACGAGGTGCCGGAGCTGGCGGGCCTGTTCACCAGCTACCAGGTCAACGTGCCGCAGGTCGATGCCGCCATCGACCGGGAAAAGGCCAAGACCCATGGCGTGGCGATCAGCGACATCTTCGACACCCTGCAGGTCTACCTGGGCTCGCTGTACACCAACGACTTCAACCGCTTTGGCCGCACTTACCAGGTCAACGTCCAGGCTGAGCAGCAGTTCCGCCTCGATGCCGAGCAAATCGGCCAATTGAAGGTGCGCAACAACCTGGGCGAGATGATACCGCTGGCGACCTTCCTCAAGGTCAGCGATACCTCCGGGCCGGACCGTGTGATGCACTACAACGGTTTCATCACCGCTGAAATCAACGGTGCCGCAGCGCCCGGCTACAGCTCTGGCCAGGCCGAGGCGGCCATCGAAAAACTGCTGAAAGCGGAACTGCCCAACGGCATGACCTTCGAGTGGACCGACCTGACCTACCAGCAGATCCTCTCGGGCAACACCGCGCTGTTCGTGTTCCCGCTGTGCGTGCTGCTGGCCTTCCTGGTACTGGCTGCCCAGTACGAAAGCTGGAGCCTGCCGCTGGCAGTGATCCTGATCGTGCCGATGACCCTGCTGTCGGCGATCACCGGTGTGATCGTATCGGGTGGCGACAACAACATCTTCACCCAGATCGGGCTGATCGTACTGGTGGGCCTGGCGTGCAAGAACGCGATCCTGATCGTCGAGTTCGCCAAGGACGAACAGGCCAAGGGCCTCGACCCGCTGGCTGCCGTGCTGGAAGCGTGCCGCCTGCGGCTGCGGCCGATCCTGATGACCTCCATCGCCTTCATCATGGGGGTGGTGCCGCTGGTCTTCAGCTCGGGTGCAGGCTCGGAAATGCGCCATGCCATGGGTGTGGCGGTGTTCTCCGGGATGATCGGCGTGACCGTATTCGGCTTGTTCCTCACCCCGGTGTTCTTCTTCCTGATCCGCCGTTTCGTCGAGCGTCGCCAGGCCCGCAAGGCCGAACGCGTGCAAGTGCTGGAGAACCACGCATGAACCTGCTCAAACCCCTGACGCCAAGCCTGCTGGCCCTGGCCCTGGCCGCCTGCGCGGTCGGCCCGGACTACCAGGCCCCCGCCACCGCACCTGCCCAGCTGGGCGCTGATGCGCAGGCCAAGGCCTATGACCGCAGCCACTTTGAAAGCTTGTGGTGGAAGCAGTTCGACGACCCGGTACTGAACCAGCTGGTGCAGGCTTCGTTGACCGGCAACCGGGATCTGCGCGTGGCCTTTGCCCGCCTGAAGTCGGCCCGCTCGATCCGTGAAGACGCCGAGAACGACCCGTTCCCGGTGGTCACCAGCCGTGCCAGCAGCGATATCGGCAAAGGCCAGATCCCTGGCCAGACCGAGCAACGGGTGAATAGCGAACGCTATGACCTGGGCCTGGACATGGCCTGGGAGCTGGACCTGTTCGGTCGCATCCAGCGCCAGATCGAAGCCAGTGAAGCGCAGGAAGCGGCCGCTGCCGCCGACCTGCAGCAGTTGCAGGTCAGCCTGATCGCCGAACTGGTCGATGCCTATGGGCAATTGCGCGGTGCACAGCTGCGCGAGAAGATTGCCCTGGCCAACCTCAAGACCCAGCAGCAATCGCGCAGCATCACCGAAACCCTGCGCGACGCCGGGGTCGGCAACGACCTCGACGTGGTGCGCGCCGATGCCCGCCTGGCCGGGGTCGAAGCGACCGTGCCGCAACTGCAGGCCGAACAGGCCCGGGCGCGGCACCGCATCGCCACCCTCCTCGGCCAGCGCCCCGACGCCCTCAGCGTAGACTTGTCGCCCAAGGCGCTACCGGCCATCGCCAAGGCGCTGCCGGTGGGCGACCCCGGCGAACTGCTGCGCCGCCGCCCGGACATTCGCAGCGCCGAACGCCAGCTGGCAGCCGCCACGGCCAACGTCGGCGTCGCCACCGCCGACCTGTTCCCGCGGGTCAGCCTCAGCGGTTTCCTGGGCTTTACCGCCGCGCGCGGGTCGCAGCTCGGCTCATCGGCGGCCAACGCCTGGGCCTTGGGCCCCAGCATTACCTGGGCGGCGTTCGACCTGGGCAGCGTGCGGGCCCGCCTGCGCGGGGCCAAGGCCGACGCCGAAGGCGCCATGGCCAATTACGAGCAGCAGGTGTTGCTGGCACTGGAAGAGTCGGCAAACGCCTTCAGCGACTACGCCAAGACCCAACAACGGTTGCTGTCGTTGATGCGCCAGAGCGAAGCCAGCCGCAAGGCGGCGCAACTGGCCTCGGTTCGCTACCGCGAGGGGACCGTGGACTACCTAGTGCTGCTCGATGCCGAACGCGAACGGCTGAGTGCCGAAGATGCGCAAGCGCAAGGCGAGGTCGAGCTGTACCGCGGCATCGTTTCCATCTACAAAGCCCTGGGTGGCGGCTGGCAACCGCAGACCGTGGCCAGCGCGCACTGACCCCAGGCACGACCATGGCCTGTGGCGCCACCACCGTGTGGCCGCCACCGGCCAGGCGGTAGTACCCGGCCCGGCTCAGCGCAACGCGTCCTGCACCCACTTGACCCAGCAATCGGCGCCGATCTTCACCAACGCATCGTTGAAGTCATAGTGAGGGTTGTGCACCGAACACCCATGGAACTCGCCGGTGCCGTTGCCGAGCATGAAGTAACAGCCTGGCCGCGCCTGCAGCATGTAGGCGAAGTCTTCGGTACCCATGACCTTTTTCGGCAGCTTGTCCAGCAGTGCGCCATCGGCGAACAGCGGTCGCAGGCTCTCGCGCAGCAGCGCACTTTCTTGCTCGCTGTTGCACAACGCCGGGGCCAGCTGGGTAAACTGCACATCGATCTCAACGCCAAAAGCTTGCGCGTGCCCCCTGGCCAACGCCTCTATCCGGCTGTTGATCTTCTGCTGGGTCTCGGCCGTGTCGGTGCGCACGCTCAGCAGCATGCAGGCCTCGTCGGGGATGATGTTGTAC
>NZ_BCBD01000097.1:0-20365 GCF_001320345.1 Pseudomonas sp. NBRC 111127
ACCGCTGCTTTCTTTCGAAAGCCAACAACTTCAACAACTTACCGCTTGCCTCGAAGCGTTGATCGCTGCGAGGAGGCGAATAATACGCGCTTTGAATTCAGAGTCAACACCTTGTTCCAAAAACTTTTCTCAGCCGTTTCGGCTGCCCCCCGGCAACTAATGAAATCGCCACGAATCTGTAGAGAACCCCACCACGGAGCGAAGCGGCCATGAGTGTCGAGCAAAGCGAGAAAACCCCAGGGCTTTCGGCAGATGAAGAGCAGGAAGTCAGCCACAACCAGCCGCCACGAGCGGCAGTGCTGCACGAGACCATTCGCTACCAGGGCGATCAGGAACTGGAACGGACCCTCGCCGCCTTGTGGTGGTCGGCTGTCGCCGCCGGTTTGTCCATGGGCTTGTCCCTGATGGCCATGGGACTGTTCTATGCACGCCTGCCAGAAGGTGAAAGCGCCCAGGTAGTCGCCAGCATCGGTTACAGCGCCGGCTTCCTTGCTGTGATCCTGGCCCGCCAGCAACTGTTTACCGAGAACACCCTGACTGCGGTGCTGCCGGTCATGACCAGCCCTACCCTTGCCAACTTCGGCCGCCTTCTGCGGCTTTGGGGTGTGGTGCTGCTGGGCAACCTGGCGGGCACCCTGCTGGTGGCCTGGGTGATGCTCGAGCTGCCGATCTTCGACAGCAAGACCGACATGGCGTTTCTGGAGATCGGCCGCAAGGTCATGAGCAACGACATCAGCCAGATGTTCGCCAAGGGCATCGTCTCGGGCTGGATGATCGCCACCATGGTATGGATGATTCCCTCGATGGAGAACGCCAAGATCTGGATCATCCTGATGATCACCTACCTGATGGCCATTGGCGACTTCACCCATATAGTAGTGGGCTCGGTCGAGGTGTCCTACCTGGTGTGGGCCGGCGAAGAAACCTGGCGCAGCTTCTGGCTGGAGTTCGCCTTGCCGACACTGGCCGGCAACATCATAGGCGGTAGTTTCATTTTCGCGCTCATCAGCCACGCTCAGGTGCGCAGTGACAGTGGCAAGGCACCCTCGCGGCTGCTGGAGCACGAGCGGGCGCAACGCCAGCGTGGCAAAGACGACACCAAGTGACACTAGCGCGCCGCAACGCTTCGCTCATTCTTCAGGCTGCGCTGACGCACCGGGCGGGGCTGCCACCAGTTCTGCCCGGCATGCGGCGAGTCGAGGCTCACCCGCTCGCCCATCTGCGGCGTACTGAGCCGTACCTGGGCCTGGTTTGCCAACGCCAGGATGCGCTCGAAGGGTTCCTGCCAGCCGTGGGTGGACAAGTCGAACGTGCCATTATGGATCGGCAGCATCCAGCGCCCGCGTAAATCCAGGTGGGCCTGCAGGCTCTGCTCCGGCTGCATGTGCACATCAGGCCAGGCGAGATTGTAGGCGCCGGTCTCGAGCAGGGTCAGGTCAAACGGCCCAAAGCGCTCGCCAATCAGCTTGAACCCGTTGAAATAGCCCGTATCGCCACTGAAGAACACCCGTACGCCTTGGTCGATGATCACCCACGACGCCCACAAGGTGCGATTGCTGTCCAACAGCCCACGCCCGGAAAAGTGCTGGGCCGGGGTAGCAATGAAACGCACACCCTGCACTTCGCTTTCCTGCCACCAGTCCAGCTGACGCACCTTCGCTGGCGCAACGCCCCAACTGATCAGCAGCTCACCCACGCCAAGCGAGGCCAGGAAAACCCCGGTTCGCGAGGCCAGCTGGCGGATTGCCTGCTCGTCGAGGTGATCGAAATGGTCGTGCGACAACACCACCGCCGCCAGTGGCGGCAGCTGGTCCAGCCCCAGCGGGGGCGCATGGAACCGCTGCGGGCCGGCCCACTGCACCGGTGAGGCGCGTTCGGCGAATACCGGGTCGGTAATGAAGAAGCGCCCCCGCAACTTCAGCAATACCGTGGAATGGCCCAGCCGCCACAAACTGCGGTCTGGCGCATCGAGCACCTGCTGGCGGGTCATCGGTTGCAGGCTGACCGGCGTGGTTGGCCGGGTATTCGGCGGTTTGCGCAGGAACAGGTACTTCAGACCGATGCGCAGCTTCTTCAGCACGCCATCTTTCGGTAGCTGCGCCTGATTGTGAAAACGCCCGTCACGCTGGGGCGCCGGGTCACCGGCAGCATTGGCCAAAGGAACCATCAGCAACACTCCTAGCAACAGGAAAGTCCGCATGTTACCCCACAGTGATCGCATCAACCGTGAATTGGCTTGTAAGGTCATTTTTCAGTGGGGCGACACTGTTCGACAATATTCATGCGATTTATGCGATAAACGGTACCCCGGCAGAAGAATATGACCATGATGCACAACCGCAGCGGCAAAGGCCTTTCGTTCGTCAAGCGCATCTACCCGCCACGTGTGGTGGGCATGGGCATCGGCCTGTTCAGCGTCATGGCTGGCGTGGCCCCGCAATCCCCGCCCACCTGGGTGTGGGGCCTGATGCTGTTCAATGGCCTGTTGTGGCCCCACGTCGCCTACTTGTGGGCGAGCCGGTCGGCAACCCCGTACCGGGCCGAGCAACGCAACCTGTTGCTGGACTCGCTGCTGGGCGGTTTCTGGGCCGCCGCCATGCACTTCAACCCGCTGCCGACCGTGACCGTGCTGTCGATGATGACCATGAACAACGTGGCCGCCGGGGGCCGGCAATTGGTGCTCAAAGGGGCTGTTGCGCAACTGGCCGGGATTCTGGTCGGCACCCTGCTGCTCGCCCCAGGCCTGCAATTGAATGCCACTGCACTGCAGATATACGCCTGCCTGCCCATGCTGACGCTGTACCCCCTGGCCCTGGGCTGGGTCTGCTACCGGCTGGCAATCCAGCTGGGCGACCATAAACGCCGGCTCAGCGCCCTGAGCCTTACGGATAGCCTCACCGGGTTGCTCAACCACGGCGCCTGGAAAGACCTGTTGCTCGTTAAATACCAAAAATGCAAACAGCAAAAGGCACACGCGGTGATCGCCCTGATCGACATCGATCATTTCAAGACCATCAACGACACCTTTGGCCACGTGGTTGGCGACTGCGTACTGCGCCAGCTCAGCGCCGAGCTGCGCCGCAACCTGCGCGAGTGCGACCAGGCCGGGCGCTACGGTGGCGACGAATTCTGCGTGATCCTGCCGGGTACCAGCGAAGCCCAGGCCTGCCAGATCATGGAACGCCTGCGTGAGCAGGTTTCCGGGTATCGCAACGCGCAGCTCCCTCACTTGCGCATCAGCCTGAGTATTGGCCTGTCGCCTTTCAATGCCAGCCTGGAGTCACCCGAACATTGGCTGCAAGAGGCAGACAAGGCGCTATACACTGCCAAGCACGCTGGCCGCGACCGGGTGAATTTTGCCGGTGGCGCAGCTACCGCACTGAAGCTGGCCTATCCTGATTGAACCTGCTGCCTCACTGCCTGGCAGGAGGTTTCCTGAAGGAGCCGCTCGCGCATGGCCAGGACTGCCAACCTCCCACCCGCCAGCCCTACCCCACGTTTCCAAGTGCGTAACCTGATCGCCGGCTTCACCACCGTTTACGGTCTGGCTTGCCTGGTCATTCTCGGCGCGCTGTTCAACATCGCCGCAACCCTCGACCAGCAAGAGCGCGAACGCAGCGCCTTCCATGCCAACCAGGCGCTGGAGCAACGGTTACTGGCGTCGCGCCAATTCCTGTCCAGTTATGCCGTATGGGAGGACGCCATGCAGCACTTGTCTGGCGAAGCCGACTGGCAGTGGGCCTATGATGAAAAGAACATAGGTGAATCGCTGTACAGCGCCAGCGGCTATGAAGGCGTGTTCGTCGTGGAAAACGGCCGCACCACCTATGCCCTGTTCAAAGGCCAGCCCAGCCCCGCAGGCGTAGGCACGTACATAGATGCCCCTATCCAGCCAATCATCGACGAGGCCCGAGCGGCGGCCATTGCCCGCGAGCAGATCACCCGCTTCGTGCTGTTCAATGGCTGGCCGGCCGTGCTCACCGCCGCGGCCATACGGCCAGATCGCGATGTCACTGAAGGCGAAGTGAGCCAGGCGCCGGTCTTGCTGTTCGTCGACCAGCTGACCGAGGCCAAACTGGCGCAGCTGGGTCAGCGTGCAGGCCTGGCCGGCATGCGCGTTGAGAAGGAAGACGTACAAGCCCACCACCACCTGCGCATCAACCTGGGCGACACCGGCTACCATCTGTCGTGGAACAGCGTGTTGCCTGGGCGCCAGCTGCTATGGGCGGTATTGCCTGCCCTGCTCAGCGCCCTGCTGATCCTTGGGCTGGTCATGCTCTATCTGTGCCGCCATGCGTGGCGCAGCTCCCGGGCCATCGGCTTGACGCTTGCCCACCTGCAGCATAGCAACCTGGCGCTGGAGGCCAGCGAGCAACGTTTTCGCGCGGTGGCCGAGTCGGCATCGGACTGGATCTGGGAGACCGATCGGCACCACCGCCTGACCTACTTGTCGCAACGCTTTGCCAGCGTGACGGGCTACCCGGTCGAAGACTGGCTCGGCCAACCGCTCAACCAGTTGCTGGCCTGCGACACCACGCCCTTGTCGCCCTGGCTGGATGCCCTGGCCACCGCTGACCCACAGCAGCTGGCCAACCTGCGCTGCACCTACCGCGACCAGAATGGCCAGAACCGCTATTGTCGGATTTCCGCCCGCGCCATCTGGCACCAGGACGCGGTCGTGGGTTTGCGCGGCACTGCCAGCGATATCACCGACGAAGTCGACGCCCATGCGCGTATTCAGCACCTGTCCTTGCACGACCCACTGACCGGCCTGGCCAACCGCAACAAACTGGCCCGGCACCTGGAACAGGCCCTGCTGCGCGGCACAGACTCACCGCCGTTGACCCTGTTGCTGCTTGACCTGGACAACTTCAAGCCGATCAACGACTCACTCGGCTATGCGGCTGGCGATGCGGTACTGCAGGAAGTGGCGGCCCGCCTGCGCGACACCACCCGCGACGGTGACCTGGTGGCGCGGTTGGGCGGGGACGAGTTCATCGTGGTACTTGGCGGCATGGACAACCGCCAGGAGATCGACCGTTTCTGCGCGCGCCTGATCGGCCTGCTGCAACAACCGATCATGTTCGACAGCCAACCCCTGCACATTGGCGCCAGCATCGGCATCGCCCAGACCCGCACCCAGGGCTTCGACCCCGGCGAGCTGATTCGCTGTGCCGACATCGCCCTGTACCAGGCCAAGGCAGACGGCAAGAACACCTGGCTCTACTTCGCCAGCGAAATGAACCAGCAGATCCAGTACCGGCGGCAACTGGAGAACGACCTGCGCCGCGCACTGCGCAACCAGGAGTTCGAGTTGCACTATCAGCCGCGCTACCGCCTCAGCGACCTGCGCGTGGTCGCGGTCGAGGCGCTGATACGCTGGCAGCACCCCCAGGAAGGGCTGCTGGGGCCGGATACCTTCATCCCGCTGGCCGAACAGAGCGATATCATTGTCGCGCTGGGCCGCTGGGTGCTGCACGAGGCCTGCCGCACCGCCCTTGACTGGCCTGCAGACATCCTGGTGTCGGTCAACCTGTCACCGGCGCAGTTCCTGCGCAGCGATGTGGTGCAAGACGTGCGGGAAATCCTGCTGGGCACGGCATTCCCGGCGCAACGCCTGGAACTGGAGATCACCGAGAATGTGATGCTCAACGACATCGAAGGCGCGCTGGGGACCATGCTGTCGCTCAAAGAACTGGGCGTGCGCCTGAACATGGACGACTTCGGTACCGGCTATTCATCGCTGGGTTACCTGCGAACGTATCCTTTCGACAGCCTCAAGATCGACAAGCGCTTCATCAGTGGCCTGAGCACCAACGGCGGCAGCGACCGTGCGGTGGTCCAGGCCATCATCAACCTGGGCAAGGCAATGGGGCTGACCGTGACGGCCGAGGGCGTGGAAACCGAACAGCAACTAGCCATGCTGCAAAAGGACCGCTGCCATGAAGTACAGGGCTATTACCTGAGCCGGCCACTGGATACCGCGGCCATGCGGGCGTTGTTGCAGCGCCCCCGGTAGGCGCGGGTCGAGCCGCCCCTGCACGGTTGCGCGGCAACGCCTCGATCAACCCAACGGGCGCGAGCGGGCCTCAGCCAGTAGGCTGCACACGCCGCTCGGCGATGATTTCCGGCAAGTCGCCGCGGCGCAGGTAGATGCGCAGCGGCTCGGCGATGTTCAAGCGGTCATCCACGTGCTGGTCCAGCAACAGTGCCAGGCGCTCCCGGCACAGGGCCATGCGCTGCCCCTGCTCGGGGCGCCAGACAAACTCGCTGCAGGGGGTGATGCTGGCGTCAGCGACATCCATACCGAACGCGTCTTCGGAAAAACGCACGATATGAACGCCGCGCTTGTCATGAAAGCCGACGAAGCCTTTGAGCTGGTCAGCTGCGTTGCAGATGTCCTGGGAAGTAATGGCCATGGCGTAACCTCGTGATGAAATCGGAAGATACGCACGCTGGGCAGCACAGGGTCGCCTCTGCCGGGCGCCTCGCCAGTCCAAGCCTAATGCAAGCGGCCGTGCGTGCGCCATGACCCGGCTCAACTTCACGCCGTAGCATCGACCTCGCTGCGAAGCACCTCTGCCAGCCACTGCATGAACGCCTGCACCCGGCGGGGTACATGCCGTTGCCGCGCATACAGCAACGACACGGGCATCGCCGGGGCCTGCCAGGCCGGCAGCAGCGCGACCAGTTCGCCGCGCTGCAGGTGTTCGGCCACCCCCACCGCCGGCACCTGTATCAGCCCCAGCCCGGCCAGGCAGGCTGCCGAATAGGCTTCGGCATTATTGACCGTTACCGCCCCAGCCATGGGCTGGTACTGCACCTGCCCACCTTGCACGTATTCGAAGCCGGCGCAGCGCCCCCCCAGGTTGCGCACGTAGTGCACCAATTGATGCCCTGCCAGGTCCTGCAGGGTACGGGGCACCCCATGGCGTGCCAAGTAAGCCGGGCTGGCACAGTTGCGCATGCTCAATTGCCCGACCGGCCTGGCCACGACATCCAGGTCATGCAAGGCGCCGATGCGCATCACGCAGTCGAAGCCCTCACGCAGCAAATCGACCTGCCGATCGGTGCAACTGAGCTCTACCTGCAAACGTGGAAAACGCTGCAGGAACCGGGGTAACGCGGGAATTATGACCCGCCGCGCCATCATCGTCGGCAGGTCGACACGCAGGCGCCCGGCCAGTTCGGCATCATCGGCGCTGAAGAGGCTCTCGATCTCGTCCATACCTGACAGCAGGTCCTTGCTGCGTGTGTACAGCAAGGCACCATCCTGCGTGGCCTGCACCCGGCGGGTGGTGCGGTTGAACAGTTGCGTACCCAGCAGGCGCTCCAGCGCCCTGACCTGTTCCGACACCGTCGAACGTGGCAAGCCCAGGCTCTCGGCGGCCAGGGTAAAGCTGTTCACTTCACTGACCCGCACAAAGGTCCGCAGCAACTCCAACTTGTTCACGCCCGCCCTCGACTATCCGGTTGAGGCGAACAGTATTTCCATTTTTGCAGGATTTAACACCCGCCAGCCGACCAATAACCTGTGAGCACCCACCCATTACGAGGTTCTTACCATGACCCGCAAGATTGCCCTGATCACCGGCGCAAGCCGCGGCCTTGGCCGCAATACCGCCGAGCATCTGGCCGCCCGTGGCATCGACATCATCGGCACCTACAACAGCAAGGCGCAAGAAGCACAGGCCGTGGCGGCCACGCTGGAGCAGGCAGGTGTAAAGGCGACCATGCTGCAACTGGATGTGGGTGACGCCAGCAGCTTTGCCGGCTTTGCCGAGCGGCTGGCGGCTGCCTTGCAGCAGCACCACGGTCGCCAACGTTTCGACTTTCTGGTGAACAATGCCGGCATCGGGTTGAACGTGCCGTATACCGAAACCAGCGAGGCGCAGTTCGACCAACTGCTGAACATTCAGCTCAAAGGCCCGTTCTTCCTCACCCAGCGCCTGTTGCCACAGCTGGTCGATAACGGCCGGATAATCAACATTTCGACCGGGCTGGCACGGTTTGCCCTACCAGGGTACGCCGCCTATGCCGCCATGAAAGGCGCGATGGAAGTGCTGACCCGCTACCAGGCCAAGGAACTGGGCGCCCGCGGCATTCGCGTGAACATCCTGGCGCCGGGGGCCATCGAGACCGATTTTGGCGGGGGCGTAGTGCGGGACAACCCGCAGGTGAATGACTACATTGCTGGCAACACCGCGCTGGGACGGGTGGGTTTGCCGGATGACATCGGCGCGGCGATCGCCTTGTTGCTGGAAGACGGTAATGGCTGGATCACCGGGCAGCGCCTGGAGGTTTCGGGCGGCATGTTCCTGTAGTCGCGGGTGCCCGGGCCCCGGCTCACGGCTCATGCACTTGCACGCTCGCAGTCATCCCCGCACTCAGGGTCACGCCGTCGGGCACCTGGTCCAGGCGGATTCTCACCGGTATCCGCTGGGCCAGGCGCACCCAATTGAAGGTCGGCTCAACCTCCGGCAGCAGCTGGCTGTCCGGGTTGCTGTTGCTGTCGGTGATGCCGCGGCTGATGCTTTCTACATGCCCCTGCATGGGTTCACCCGCGCCCATCAGCCAGACCTTTACCGGGTCACCCACGCGAATGCGCGGCAGCTTGGTTTCCTCGAAGTAGGCCTGGATATAGAACGTCGAATCGTCCACCAAGGCCATCACCGACTGGCCGGTGTTCACGTAGTTGCCTTCGGCCAGGCGCAGGTTGGTGATGTGCCCGCTGCGCGGCGCACGCACTTCACTGCGCGCCAGGTTGATTTTCGCCACCTGCAGCTGCGCCTGGGCTTCCTGCAACTCGCCACGGGCGATGGCAGCATTGATCTGCGCGTTCTCCCGCAGTTCGGCACTGATCGCCTCGGGCCCCAGGGCGGTACGCCGGGCTGCTTCACTCTCGCGCAGGCGCAGCTGCTGGGCGCGGGTTTGCGTCACCGCACTGGCCTGGTCGAACGCGGCCTGGAAGCGCTCGCGGTCGATGCTCATCAACAGCTCACCCGCCTTGACCTGCTGGTTGTCATGCACCTTGAGCTGGCGCACCCAGCCGGAAACGTCAGGTGCAATCACCACCACATCGGCGCGCACACGGGCATCCCGGGTCCAGGGGGTAAGCATGTAGTACTGCCACAGTTGGTAACCGGCCAACACGGCCAGGGCCACCACACACAGGGTTACAAGAGTACGTACGGCCGCACGCATCGAAACACTCCTTTAAAAAGCTCCCAGCAGGCGTACCACCAGGAACAGCACACAAACGAAAACCGCCGCATCGAACAGCGCTTCATGCCAAATCCAGCGCGCCAACGGTGTGGCATGCACCAGCAGGCGCAGCAGGCCGGTAAGCACCAGCGCCAGCAACACATAAAGCAGAAACGGGCTGAGCAGCACGCCCCCCACTTCCCATTCACGCAACCCCATGGGCTTCCTCCTGCCAGCGGCACCACTTGCCCCAGCTTTTCTGCAATTGCAGCACCGCGCCCTCGGCCAACCGCAGCGGGTCGCTCGCAGGCTGGCGGTGCAACGCAGCAATGAACCGTTCGCTGGCACTGTCCAGCTGTTGCCCGCGCCCGGCGGCAGGCCCTTTGGCCAGTACCGCCTCCAACTGCTGCAGGTACTCCCGCTCGGCGCCGCCCAGTGGCGCCTGCGCGACCGCCAGGCACATGCGCAGGTGCACCAGTTCATCACCGATATCCAGCCCGTGCAGGCCATCGTCCCAGCGCTTGCGCTCGCCCTCGGGTAACTCGCTGGCATGCCGCGCCAACTGCATCAGGCGGTCGGCCATGCGCCCGCCGAACCAGGTGTCGGCCCCGCGCAGGTCACGCCGGGTCAGGCGCACCAGGTCACTCTGGGTTGCAGCACGCAGGCGCCGCCCAAGCCAGGCCGGGTGACGGAACACCAACAAGCGAAACGCCATGACCGCTGCCGACACCCCTACCAGCATGGCCAAGGCACTGTTGAGCATGGTCGCCACGCTGAACTGCATGGCATTCACCGGCGACACCAGTACGACGAAGTGCAGGCAATAAGAAGTGGCAGTGGCGCCGGTACGCGGGTGGGCCATGCCCAGCGCGCCGAACAACAGCGGCACGCCCATGCCCAGGCAAAGCAGCGCGAAGCTGCTCCATTGCGGCAGCAGAATCTGCCCGACCAGGAACGCTGCCGGTATGGCCAGGCAGATCCCGCGCAGGAAACTCAAGCCAATCTGCGCGCCATTCTCGCGGCTGGCGAACAGGCTGCAGACCACACAGGTCAGCACCAGGCCGCCCGGTGCCGAAGGCCAGGCGGTGGCCAGCCAGAAAGCGCTCATCACCAGAAACGCCAGTGCGCTACGCGAACCGAACAGCAAGGCCAGCGACCAATCGCGGTGCACGGCCAGGCCTTGGCCGACATCCTTCGGCGCCGTACCCGTTTCCACAGCCTCCAGCGCCTGGCCGGCGGCCATTGCGTAATCCAGCAGCAGGGCCATGCGCGCCAGGCAGTAATGCTCAACCGAACTTATATGCTCATCGTGCGCGGCATCCCAGACGCGCTGGCGCAGCAACAACAGGCTGGGCTGGTCGGGCTTGTCCAGCAGCGCCCGAACTTCAGACAACCAGGGGGCCAGGTGTTCCGCCTGCTGCTCATCCAGTTGCCGCCACTGCCGGCGCACCGACCGGGAAATACGCAACAGCACCATCAGCTTCTGGCTTAGCCCCCGAATGGCACGAGCACGCTGACGCCCGCGGTTGCCTTCGAACCAGGCATGCTCGCGCTGGCTGTCGATGGCAACGATGCGCCCCAGGCTCTCCAGCAAGCCCCTGCGTGCATCGTCCTCGCCACCCAGCATCGCACTGGCGGCCTGCAGACCGTTCTGCCAGGCCTGACGCGCCTGGCCGCCAAGCTGCTGCTCGACCCGCATCGGCCAGAGCAAGGCACTGCTGGCCGTGGCGCAGAAAATACCCAGGCTGATCTCGGTGCAGCGGGCCACCGCCTGGTCGAACACCTGCAGCGGGTGGTCGATGGCCGGCAAGGTGATGATCGCTGCCGTGTAGCCAGCCAGCACGAAGGCATAGGCCCAGGCACTGCGCAACTGGGTAGAGGCGGCGGTGCACAAGGCCAGCCACAAGGCCAGGGCAATCAGAAACAGCCCCGGGGTCTGGGCGAACAGGCCCAGCAGCACCACCGCCATGACCGTACCGACAAAGGTCCCGGCCAACCGCGCCAGGCCTTTCTGCACCACCATGCCAGACAGCGGCTGGGCAACGATAAACGCCGTCATCAATGCCCAGGACGGCTGCTCCAGGCCCCATCGCATTGCCAGCCACAACGCCAGGCCACCACCGAGCAGGGTTTTGATGGCGAACTTGATGGCGAGGGGGGTGGGGGCGAACAGGGCCTGAAGCGTGATGGGCACTGGGCGAACCTTGCGGGGAGGGTAGTAGTGAAAAGATAGACAATGGCGCAGAGAATAAAGTGAAAATGAATAATTAGCTAGCTACTCATCTTCATTGCAATCCAACTGCTGCGTCAGCGCACGCCACGCTGCGCGATAGCTGGCTTGAGCCCTGCGGCCCAGCAGGCAACACGCAAATGCCAGGCAAAAAAAATGGGCGACCGAAGTCGCCCTAAATGCCTTGCGTGCTCGTGTACCCGGAAGGTCAGCGCGGCTTGCGCTTGTTCGAGTCCTTCCAGATGAAAATGCCCAGACCGGCAAAGAAAGCAACCATCAGCCCGACCGTTACCACACCGGCGATAACCACATTGTCGAAGAACATGCTGGCCTCCCCATTCGTTTGCCGTTGTCCGATGGGAGAACGTTAACCAATGTCGGGCGAGGGAAAATTGATCAGGGTCAATGGTGCCCGGGCCCGGGCACACGAGGCAGGTGCAGGGTTGACCTGCGTCAAGTTTCAGCGCTTCTTCGGCTTGCCCTTGGGCTTCTTTTTCTTGCCGGTGTTCAACGGCAGAGCCTGCTCGAATGCATTGCGCATCTCGTTCAGGCGTTTTTCCTTGAGGTCATGTACGCGCTTGGCGCGTTCAGCATCGAAATCGATAAGGTTGTCTTGGCTCATGGGTGGGCTCGACGATCAACGGAGATTTGCATGATGAAGCCCGACGCAGGCGCTGACCAGCCCCGTGTCAGACTTCGATGTCCACCAGCAGCCCTTGGCGGTTGGGCTCGTCCATCAAGGGCACGACCGGGACAGTATTGTCGGCGTTGACCTCGTCGCCAGGCTCGGGGTTGTAGCGCCCTTCCCCACGCTGCTGCCGCCGTTGCTGCTGGCGGCGCTGCTCATCACGCAACAGCAGTGCCTGCTCCTGTGGATCGCGCTGCTGCTTGAGGTCGATGGCAGTTTCGCCGGACGCAGGCTGCGCCGGTACCACCGGCTTGATGTCGGGGGTAGGTTTGACCGGGTCCTGTTGCGAGGTCACCGGGGCGGCACTGAGCGGTATGATCGGCGGCAGCATGGGCGTTCTCCTATGCCCGCTTTATCGGCAGGCGCGGCATTACCTTGATCTCAGGCCCAGCCTTTACTCCACATCATCGTCAGGCTCGTCGTCACTGGGCGGGCTGGCTTCGCTCCAGGGGCGCTTGTAGACCTGCTGCCAGACCGCATCCATGTGGTCACGCAACACTTGCGGGGCGTTCTTGAGCGAAGCGCTGTCGGTGCGCTCGCCCCCCACCGGGTCCTCGCCTGCGGGGCTGATCAGCGACTGCCCGGTAATGGTGTAGCTGGCCTGCCCTTCACGCATTTCGATGGCGATGTCGTGGGGGTCGATACCCCCGCCGCAAAAGGCGTGACTGGCAACTGTCACTTCGGCCACGCCATCTTTGTTCAGGTCGCTGACGTCACTGACATCCGTATAGAAGTCGACATCCAGGTCCAGGCCGGGGCACGTGGTTTCCTGCTCGATCTGCCAGCGGGCCTTGAACGCATCGCTTTGCGCCGTGCGCCCGTACAAGGTGGCCTTGAGCACCACCTTGTCGACCTCCTGCTCGCTTTCCGGGTCGCTGGCCTGACCATCGCTGCGGCTCAATACCAGCAGCCCTTCGCCATCGCGGTCGCGAAAATGCACGCTCTTGATCGGCGCCTGCACGCCCAGCACTTCAAGCTGATCGGTGGGAATGGGGGCCAAAGGCTCGAAGGTTTTCTGCTCGCAGGCACTGAGCAGCAACAGGCTGCCCACGGTCATGGAAGCGCTGATCCAGCTGTGCTTGGCAGACATGTTGGTGCGTGGCCCTCGTCGGCGGTGCGGTTCAGAGCGGTGAAACGGCTAGACTGATGGCTTTCGGCACCATTAGGTGCGCTCGGCACTTTGGTCTCACCGGCCGATCCGTTAACATAATCGGCTTTTTCATCGCGGGAGTTCAGGCAGTATGGCGCAGCAGTATCAACCGGGGCAACGCTGGATCAGCGACAGCGAAGCAGAGCTCGGCCTGGGTACCATCCTGGCGCAGGATGGCCGCCTATTGACCGTGCTCTACCCGGCCACTGGCGACACGCGCCAGTATTCCCTGCGCAATGCGCCGCTGACTCGCGTGCGCTTCGCGCCAGGTGACCAGATCACCCACTTCGAAGGCTGGAAGCTGACCGTACGCGAGGTCGAGGACATCGACGGGCTGATGGTCTACCACGGCCTCGACGGGCAGAACCAGCCGCGCACCTTGCCGGAAACCCAGCTGTCGAACTTCATTCAGTTCCGCCTGGCCAGCGACCGCCTGTTTGCCGGGCAGATCGACCCTTTGGCGTGGTTCAGCCTGCGCTACAACACACTGCAGCACACCAGCAAGCAGATGCAGTCGGCGCTGTGGGGGCTGGGCGGTTGCCGCGCTCAGCCAATCGCTCACCAGTTGCACATTGCCCGCGAAGTCGCCGACCGCAGCGCGCCGCGGGTACTGCTGGCCGACGAAGTGGGCCTGGGCAAGACCATCGAGGCTGGCCTGGTCATTCACCGCCAGTTGCTGACGGGCCGGGCCAGCCGAGTACTGATCCTGGTGCCGGAGAACCTTCAGCACCAGTGGCTGGTAGAAATGCGCCGGCGCTTCAACTTGCAGGTGGCGCTGTTCGACGCCGAACGTTTCATCGAAAGCGACGCCAGCAACCCGTTCGATGACGCCCAGTTGGCACTGGTGGCCCTGGAGTGGCTGGTAGAGGACGAGAAGGCCCAGGATGCGCTGTTTGCCGCCGGCTGGGACCTGATGGTTGTCGATGAGGCTCACCACCTGGTCTGGCACGAGGACCAGGTCAGCGCCGAATACGCCCTGGTCGAGCAACTGGCCCAGGTGATTCCTGGCGTACTGCTGCTTACCGCTACCCCTGAACAGCTTGGCCAGGACAGCCACTTCGCTCGCCTGCGCCTGCTCGACCCCAACCGTTTCCACGACCTGGCCGCCTTCCGCGCCGAAAGCGATCACTACCGCCCGGTCGCCGAAGCCGTGCAAGAGCTGCTCGACGAAGGCCGCCTGTCGCCGAAGGCACACGCCACCATCCAGGGCTTCCTGGGGGCTGAGGGCGAAGCGCTGCTGGCCGCGGTCAGCGATGGCGATACCCAGGCCAGCGCGCGGCTGATCCGTGAGCTGCTCGACCGCCACGGCACCGGCCGAGTGCTGTTCCGTAACACCCGCGCGGCGGTCCAGGGCTTCCCGGAGCGCCAACTGCACCCTTACCCGGTGGCCATGCCCGAGCAATACCGCGAGCTGCCGCCAGGCGAGAAAGCCGAGCTGTACCCGGAGGTCGCCTTCCAGGCACAGGGTGACAGCACCGACGACGAGCGCTGGTGGCGTTTCGACCCAAGGGTCGACTGGTTGATCGACACCCTGAAAATGCTCAAGCGCACCAAGGTGCTGGTCATCTGTGCCCACGCCGAAACCGCCATGGACCTGGAAGACGCCCTGCGCGTGCGCTCCGGCATTCCGGCCTCGGTGTTCCATGAGGGCATGAGCATTCTGGAGCGCGACCGGGCAGCCGCCTACTTTGCCGATGAAGAGTTCGGCGCCCAGGTGCTGATCTGCTCCGAGATCGGCAGCGAAGGCCGCAACTTCCAGTTTTCGCACCACCTGGTGATGTTCGACCTGCCGGCCCACCCGGACCTGCTGGAACAACGTATCGGCCGTCTGGACCGTATCGGCCAGAAGCACACCATCCAGTTGCATGTTCCCTACCTGCAGGGCAGCCCGCAGGAACGCCTGTTCCAGTGGTACCACGAAGCGCTCAACGCGTTCCTCAATACCTGCCCGACCGGCAACGCCCTGCAACACCAGTTCGGCCCACGCCTGCTGCCGCTGCTCGAAGGCGGCGACAGCAAGGCCTGGGACAGCCTGGTGGCCGACGCCCGTCACGAACGCGAGCGCCTGGAAGCCGAACTGCACACCGGCCGCGATCGCTTGCTGGAGCTGAACTCGGGCGGCGCGGGTGAAGGCGAGGCGCTGGTTGAAGCCATCCTCGAGCAGGACGACCAGTTCGCCCTGCCGATCTACATGGAAACGCTGTTCGACGCCTTTGGCATCGACAGCGAAGACCACTCCGAGAACGCCCTCATCCTCAAGCCGAGCGAAAAAATGCTCGACGCCAGCTTCCCGTTGGGCGACGACGAAGGTGTGACCATTACCTACGACCGCGCCCAGGCGCTGTCGCGCGAAGACATGCAGTTCCTGACCTGGGAACACCCGATGGTGCAAGGCGGCATGGACCTGGTGCTGTCCGGCTCCATGGGCAATACGGCCGTCGCCCTGATCAAGAACAAGGCGCTCAAGCCCGGTACCGTGCTGCTCGAACTGCTGTTCGTCAGCGAGGTGGTGGCACCGCGAAGCTTGCAACTGGGGCGTTACCTGCCCCCTGCGGCACTGCGCTGCCTGCTCGATGCCAACGGCAACGACCTGGCCTCGCGCGTGGCCTTCGAAACGCTCAACGACCAGCTTGAAAGCGTGCCACGGGCCAGCGCCAACAAGTTTGTCCAGGCGCAGCGCGACGTGTTGGCCAAGCGCATCAGCGGTGGCGAAGAGAAGATCCTGCCGACCCACGTCGAGCGTGTGGCCGAAGCCCAACGCCGCTTGGCAGCGGAGGCCGACGAAGAACTGGCGCGCCTGCTCGCCTTGCAAGCGGTGAACCCAAGCGTGCGTGACAGCGAAATCGACGCCCTGCGCAAGCAGCGCGAAGAGGGCCTGGCAATGCTGGAAAAAGCTGCCCTGCGCCTGGAAGCCATTCGTGTACTAGTCGCCGGCTGACGCCATACCAGCACCCTCCCCCTGGGCAGCGCAGGTGCCCGCGAAAACCGGCGTAGCCGGTGCCTGGCATCGTGCCAGGCACATCGCGGGCACGCTGCCCTTGGGCGGGCGCCATATTTCCGACAGCGATTAGGTTGATAACCAAATCGTAGAAATCAATGTGCCATTATCCAGGAAGGCTTAAACACTTGTTCCTATACTGCCTCTGGGCAGTCTGCACAGGGTTGTAGCGCAGACGAGTGAAAACTCGATCGAGAGGCATTCCATGGAGTGGCTGGGCCTGCAACTGTTCGCCGACCTGCCGGCAACCGGACGTATCCTGCTCGATTGTCGGCATGAGCCGCTGCTGGTTCTGCTCGCCTACGTGGTAGCCTGCGCAGCCTGTTTCGCCACCCTCGACATGGCCGAGCGCCAGTCCCACAGCGAAGACCCTACCGCCCACCGGCAATGGAACGTACTTGGCGCCTGCTGCCTGGCCGGCGGCATCTGGGCCATGCATTTCATCAGCATGCTGGACTTTCAGGCATCCGTCGAAGTGCACTACGACCTGCCGCTGACCATCCTTTCCCTGCTCATTGCCCTGGCGGTTGCCTGGCTGGCCATGCGCAGCCTCGATCGCAAGGACATGCGCACGCCGCACATCGTACAAAGCGCGGTACTGATCGGCATGGGTATCGTCCTCATGCACTTTGTCGGCATGGCCGCGATGCAAACCGGCGCCCGGCAGTACTACCAGACGGGCCCGCTGCTGGGTGCTGCCATCATCGCCCCGCTCACCAGCCTGCTGGCATTGTGCCTGGCGCGCAACTTTCGCAATGGCAGCGGCATCCTGTACCAGGCCGCGAAGTACGGCGCCAGCCTGCTGATCGCCGCGGGCATGGTGGCTTCCCATTTCACGGCGATGTCGGCAATGACCCTGGTCATCCCCAGCGATACCGCACTGCGCTTGCCGTCTGGGGATAACAGCCTGCAACTGGCGCTGGGCATCGGTTTCATCACCTTGCTGATCAGCGGTGCCAGCATCAGTGCGGCCCTGGCCGACAAGAAGCTGCAAAGCAAGGAGCATGACCTGCGCCGGGTCAGCGTGCTGCTCAGCGAACTGGACCAGGCCCGCGCGTCACTGCAGCAGGCAGCGCACTACGATGCACTGACCAACCTGGTCAACCGCCGTGGTTTCAACCAACTGTTCGCCGAACGCCTGGCCGAGCACCTGGCCAGCGAAAGCCGCCTGGCGGTGATGTTCCTGGATATCGACCATTTCAAACGCATCAATGACAGCCTTGGCCACCACGCTGGCGATGAATTGCTCAAGGTCATTGCCAACCATATCAAGGCCGCGACCCGCAGCCAGGACCTGGTGGCACGCTTTGGTGGTGATGAGTTCTGCGTGGTCACCAGACTCAACAGCCGCGACGAAGCCCGCCACCTGGCCCAGCGCATCATGCAACGCATGAAAGACCCCATCGAGCTTTGCGGCAGGCGCATGGTGATGACCACCAGCATCGGGGTGAGTATCTTTCCGGATGATGGCAGCAGCGCCGAAGAGCTGCTCAAGCATGCGGACCTGGCCCTTTACCAGTCCAAGGACAACGGCCGCAACAGCCTGAATTTTTTCAATGACAGTCTCAAGGCACGCGCCTCGATTGCCCTGCAACTGGAAGAAGAGTTGCGACTGGCGCTGCTGGAAGAGCGCGGCCTGTGCGTGCATTACCAGCCGATCTTCGACCAGCGCACTGGGCGGGTGGCCAAGCTGGAAGCCCTGGTACGCTGGCAGCACCCCCAACATGGGCTGCTTGGGCCCGACCGGTTCATCGGCATAGCCGAAACCAACGGCCTGATCGTCGACCTCGACTTGTGGGTGTTGCGGCACGCCTGCGCCGACCTGGCACTGCTGCAGCGCGGCGGCCACGGCGACCTCAAGGTCACGGTCAACTGCTCGGCGGTGACCCTCAGCCATGACGAACTGCCCAACGAGGTGGAGAAGGCCTTGTTCCACGCCGGGGTCTCAGCGCACCAGCTGGAGCTGGAAGTGACCGAAAACGCCTTGATGGGGGATATCCAGCGCACGGTCAATCTGCTGAAACGGGTCCGCGCCCTGGGCGTCGCCCTGTCGATTGACGACTTCGGCACCGGCTACTCGTCCTTGGCCTACCTCAAGCACCTGCCCCTGGATGTGCTGAAGATCGACCGCACCTTCCTGCAAGGCGTGCCGGCCAGCCAGAAAGACCGTGAAATTGTCCAGGCAATCATCGTCATGGCGCATACCCTGCACTTGCAAGTGGTCAGCGAAGGCGTGGAAACCGAGGAACAGCGGGCGTTTCTCGCAGACCACGCCTGCGACTACCTGCAAGGCTTTCTGCTCGGGCGGCCAATGCCCTGGGCCGAGCTGCAGCCCATGCTGGACCGGCTGCAGCGCACCCTCGTGGTGTTTACCCCTTGCTGCGATACAGCGTTACCAGGGTCGCCGGATCTTTATGCAGGTACCCCTGGCTACCGTGCAGGCGCATCAGTTGCGCGGCGAGGCCACTGAGCGGTGTTGCCGAACCTTGCTCGCGCGAGAACTTGACCGCGCCGTCCAGGTCCTTGAGCAAGGTGCGCACGTGCCATTTGACCGGCTCGAAGCGGCTCTCGGCCATTTGCGGTGCCAGGATCTGCAACGGCCTGGAATCGGCAAAACCACCGGCCAGCGCCTCGGCCAGCAGCGTGGCGTCCACCCCGGCCTGCTCGGCCAGGGCCACCACTTCGGCAATCACCAGCGCATTGCAGGCGACGATCATCTGGTTGCACGCCTTGGTCACCTGGCCTGCGCCCACCGCCCCCATGTGCGTGACACGCTGGCCCAGCACCTCAAGTACCGGCTGAGCGCGCTGCAGGTCCCCCGCTTCGCCACCGACCATGATCGCCAGCGTGCCAGCTTCGGCACCGGCGGTGCCGCCTGACACCGGCGCATCGAGCCAGGCCATGCCGCACAGTGCTGCCAGCTCGGCCGCCATTTCTCGGGTGGCGGTTGGCTCCAGGCTCGAGAAGTCGATCAGCAACTGGCCACCACGGCCACCCTCGGCAACGCCTTGCTCGCCAAACACTACCTCACGCACCACAGCCGTGTCGGCCAGGCACAACAACACCATGTCGCTGTCGCGGCACAGTTCGGCCGGGCTGCCAGCCAGGCGGGCACCGGCGGCGACCAGCGCGGCGCACTTGTCCGGGCTACGGTTCCAGACCGTCAGCGGATAGCCCGCAGCCAGCAACCGGCGGCACATGGGCAAGCCCATCAGGCCAATGCCGGCAAAACCAAGCGAAGGTAGTGCAGTGTTCATCAATGACTCCCGTCAGATTCGATATCGAGCTGGGTTGCGGGGCAACCTCATTACGCATCCCGTAAACTGTTACCGCCACGCCGAATTGTTACTTACCTCTACCCGCCCTGAGCAGCAGCGAGCACCAAAACGAGGCCGGTGCGCATTTTCACGCACCAAAAAAGATCACGCCTGGTCAGCACTCTTCGCCTGGATCACGATGAACGGTGACACCACCACCGCCCATATCTCTGGATCGCGGGTTTGCAGGTCCAGGGCCTGCTCTGCCGAGACAGGCCCCACAGTGCCATCACTACGCCATTTGGCGAAGATTTCACTGCGGTTCTCGGCCATTGCCTCAGCCACAGCGATCAAATCCAGGCTGGGGTCGACCCAAATCAGGTCACCCTTTGCCCAGAAACGCTCCAGCGCTTTCCACTCGATGATTGCAGTCTCGCCAAGCAATTTGGCATAGAGGGTGCTTGTTTGATCGGTCATGGGTGGTATCCGCAAAAATCGCCAATAAAAAAGGCCGGCATTTTTGCAGAAAAACCCGGTTTCAAATATGTAATTTGGTCGATTAGCCCCGAACTTGTGGGCTGAAAGCGCAGATACAGGCAGTTTGATGGCGCCTTTCTGTATCTTTCTTTCGATCAAGCGACAACCCAGGAAGCAGGCACTTTTTGACCGCTTTTCAAGCGATCCGACAGCGCTCTACACTGTACCGGTACAGTTCCGGGACATGTTCCGGGGGAAAGGTGGGCTTGCGCGTTGGCATGGCCACGCCGCAAATCCCGCCCGGTCTGTAGCCCTGGCCGCCAGGACTATAAGAATTACAACAGAATGAGTGGAGCACTAT
>NZ_BCBD01000098.1:0-20309 GCF_001320345.1 Pseudomonas sp. NBRC 111127
TTCCAGCAGCGCATTGCCCTTGGGCAGCAGCATTTCGGCAACGGCGTGCACCAGCATCAGGATCGCCGGCAGCAGCGCGGCCAGCATGCCGATCAATACACCGGGGCGGGGTTGGCCGTCGGCCTGCTCAGCCAGGGTGAACTGGTCCAGCAGTGCCTGATCGGGGCGGGTGCTCATGCGCCGGGAAATGAACATGCCGTACAACGGGCCGCCCAGGACCATGGCAGGGATCGCGGCAAGGAAGCCGTAAAGCATGGTCGGCCCGACCGAGGTCTTGAGCACGGCAATGGCGGTCAGTGGGCCAGGGTGCGGAGGGACCATGCCATGCATGGCCGCCAAGGCGGAAATCACCGGCACACCTACGTACACATAGGCAGAGCCCTTGAAGCGCGCCTTGCCCTCCAGCTTGCGTGCCACGCTGAAAATCAACGGCAGCATGATCACCAGGCCAACCTCGAAGAACATCGGGATGCCGATGACGAAGGCCACCAGCATCATCGCCCAGGGGATAAGGCGGTCGGGGGTGCGTTTGAGGATGACATCGGCGACCTGTTCGGTAACGCCAGCATCCGCCAGGATCTTGCCCAGCATGGCGCCAAGGGCAATCACCACCCCGACCGCACCCAGTGTCTTGCCCGCACCGGTGAGCAGGTGCGAAACGATACTGCCGGGTTGCATATGGGTCGCGAAGCCCACGCCAATGGACACCACCAGCAACGCCAGGAGCGGGTGCATCTTCAGGCGCGACACGATCAGCGCCACCAGCACCAGAACACTGACCAGGGCGGTCAGCAACAGCTGAATATCTAAGGGAGTCATGCAAGGAGTCTCGGTTGGGCAGGCGCGTCAGCGGCAAACAGAAGGTGCAGGCAGGGCAATCAAATGTGCGGGCTGGCCAGCATGCAAAGGCATCGGGAAGGGGAGTGCGGTCATGGAACGATTCACCTTGTTATTTGGTCATCTATATGAATCTGCCCAGAGTATTTGCGGTCAACCGGGATACTGTCAAGGGTAGGCCCTGGCAGCGGCAGCGCCAGGCCCAGCCGCGAACAACCCATCAGGTACTGAACAAACGCCGTTCCCGCGCCCACACGATCGCTTCACTGCGGCTGTGCACATCGAGCTTGGAATAAACCGTTGCCACGTGGTTGCGCACCGTGTTCAGCGCCAGGTTCAGGCGCGCCGCAATCTCCTTGTCGGCCAGCCCTTCGCAGATAAGCGCCAGCACATCCCGCTCGCGGCGGGTAAGGTCGGTGAACGAGGCATCGGGCAACCGGCCGGTGTTGATACGTTTGGCATTGGCCAGCTTCTCGATCAATGTCTGGCTGAACCACGATGCATCCTGCATGACGGTCTCGATCGCCTCGACCAGTTCCAGCTCCGAGCGCTTGCGCTCGGTGATGTCCATCAGCACCAGCAGGTAACACGGGGTGTCCAGCAGGCTCACGGTGTCGGCTTGCAGCATGCAGTCGAGCGGGTCGTCACCTTTCTTGCGCAGCTTCACATCCAGCGCCTCGATACGCCCGCTCTTTTCCAGCGCATCGAACACCTGCGCGGCCACCCCGCGGTCGGCAAAGAAGTCGATTTCGGCCACGGTTTTACCGATCAGCTCCTGGGCGGTGTAGCCCAGGCTGTCGAGGAACGCTTCGTTGGCATCGATCAGTTGCTGCTTGTCGGCGCTGCACAGCAAGGTCGGCACCGGGCTCAGGCGAAACGCCTTGGCAAAGCGCTCTTCGCTCTGGCGCAGGGCGTTCTCCGCCTTACGCCGAGGCTCCAGGTCGGTGAACGAAAACAGCATGCAATCCTCTTCGTGCATGTCCAGCGGCTGCCCGGCCACGATCACCAGCTTGGTGCCGCCTTCTGGCAAGCGCAGCTCGGCCTGCATCTGCGGGATGGTCGCGCCTTCTATCAGGCGCTCGATCGCCAACTCCTTGCGCTCGGCGTTTTCCAGCACGTCCACTTCATACACCGAGCGGCCAATGACGTTTTCCCGCACATGCCCGGTCATTTCCAGAAAGCCCTGGTTCACCTTGATGAAGCGCAAGTCGCTGAGGCGGCAGATAACGGCGGGGGCAGGGTTGGCGTTGAAGGTTTTTTCAAAGCGCTGCTCTGCGCTGGCCCACTCGGTAGCGTCGGCCAGTATCAGCACCAACGACTCGGCCTCGCCCTTGCTGTCTTCCAGCACCATGCTGCGAACACGGTGTACCCGGCTGCGCGCCTCCTCATCGCCAACCGGCGAAACCTCGACCACGACATCGCTGAACACCTGCCCCGCCGCCACGCGGGCAATGGGGTACTGGTCGGCTTCCAGTGGATGGTTGTTGCGGTAGCGCAGGGCAAAGCGCTGGCGATAACCCTCGGCGTCCCCGCCCAGCTGTTCCAGGCTGTCGACCCCGTGCATGCGCAGGGCGGCTTCGTTGGCCCAGATGATCGTCTGGTCCACTTCCAGCAGCATCACGCCATCCGAAAGCCCGGCAATTATCTGCTGCAGCTGGCGGCGGTTGGTTTCACGGGCAAGCACGGCGTCGCTCATGGGCGTCCCCCGGTCGGTAGTGGCTGGTGTGGTGACTGGCGTTGAGCATAAACGCAGCAGGCACCGGCAGATTGGTGCCAATGCACTAGTTCGGGTGGGGCAGATGCATCAATACACCCTTGCATGGGACCCGCAAACTGGCCATGACGTTGCATCAGGCACCCGTGGCCGGTGCAGCCAGTTCCCATTGACGAGGATGCATAGATGACTGAAGCCTATGTAAGCACCCCGGCAAATGCCGTGAGCCCGCTGCGGGTGTCGTGGAGTGCAGTTTTCGCCGGGGGGGCCATTGCCTTGGCTACCTACCTGGTACTCAGTGTGCTGGGCACCGCCATCGGGGCCGGGGCCGTTGACGCGATGGCCGATGGCAACCCGCTGCGTGGCTTTGGCACCGGTGCGGGGGTGTGGTTGTTCGTCAGCACCCTGGTTTCGGTAGCCGCCGGTGCCTGGGTTGCCGGCCGCACGGCGCCGGGCCGCGGTGGCCTGCATGGCCTGTTGAGCTGGACGGTGACCACATTGCTGGCGACCTGGCTGCTGGCTTCGCTGGCCGGGGGCGTGGTCGGCACTGCCGGCAATATTGCCGGTAAAGGCCTGTCGCTTGCCGCGGATGGTGTGGCTGCGGCCGCACCGGCAGTCGGCCAAGGCATCAAAGAGCGCCTGGGTAAGCAGGGCATTTCGCTCGACTGGGACAGCCTGGAAGCGGAGCTGAACAAGACTCTGCAACAGTCCGGCAAGGCGGAACTGAACCCGTCGAACCTGGAGCAGCAGGCCGATCAGGCGCAGGCGCAGGGTGAGTCGGCGGGCCGTATTGCCGCCGAGGACCCGACCCAGGCCGTTGACCAGCTCAAGCAATGGTTCGACCGGGTACGCAAGGCCGGTGAGCCTGCGCTGAGCGCGGCAGACAAGCAGGCCCTGGTCAACATCGTGGCGGCGCGCACGGGCAAGAGCCAGCAGGAGGCCCAGCAGATCGTGGATAACTATGCCCGTGCCTATCAGCAAGCCGCCGAGCAGGTGCAAGTGCTGAAAGACCAGGCAGAGCAACAGGCGCGTGAAGCTGCCCAGGTAGCGGCTAGCAACGTGTCCAAAGCCGCCTGGGGCACGCTGGTAACCCTGCTGCTTGGCGCCGCCTTGAGCGTTGTGGCAGGCCGCTTCGCCCTGTCGTCACGCAAGACCCGGGTCGTGAATGTGTGATCACCCGCCCAGGTCTGCCCGTTTCACTGGTGTAACCCCAACCCACATGTACGGATGTCGTTGAAGGAGAAAAACCATGAGCAGCACGTCTGACAAAGTCAAAGGCATGGCCAACGAAGTGGTTGGCAAGGTCAAGCAAGCCGTCGGTAAAGCGACTGGCAATACCGAGCTGGAGGTAAAGGGCAAGGTGCAGGAGAAAAAGGGTGAAGCCCTACAACTGGTGGGCGATGTGAAGGACGCCGTCAGCAAGGACTAGCCGACTGTCGCCCCACCCACCAGCGGTCGCCTTCGGGCGACCGTTCTTGCATGTGCCCGCTGCGCCCAGGCACTGCTCAGCGCTGGTACGCCTTGCCGAAGTGCCGTTCCAGGCGCGCTTGCACCAGCTCCAGCAGAATCGAGAGTACCCAGTAGATGATTGCCGCGGTAGTCAGCATTTCCAGGTAACGGTAGCTGGAACGCCCGTACGACTGGGCCAGGAACATCACTTCCCACACCCCCATCACCGAAATCAGCGATGAATCCTTGAGCATCGAGATGAACTGGTTGGCCGTGGGCGGAATGATCACCCGCATGGCCTGGGGCAGCACGATGTAGCAGAACGTCTGCGGCGGGCGCATGCCCAGCGCCAGCGCCGCTTCGCGCTGGCCACGCGCCACGCCGAGAATGCCGGCGCGGAAGATTTCACTGAGGTACGCGCCGTAGTTCAGCGACAACGCAATGATGCCTGCGCTGATTGCGCCGGGCACCAGGCCGACCTGTGGCAGGCCCAGGTAAATCAGCAGAATCTGGATAAGCAGCGGCGTACCGCGGAAGAACGACGTGTAGAAACTGGCGATACCGACCAGCACCGCACTGCCGGACAAGCGCGCCAGGGCTGCGGCAAAGCCCAGCAGCACCGAGACCACCATCGAGCACAGGCACAGGAACAGGGTCAGCGCTGCGCCTTGCAAAAAGCCGTTAGGGCCCAGTTTGAAGCCGGCGAGGTTGGGGAACTTCTCCACAATGATCGCAAACTTCAGGTCGAAGCTGAGGAAGAACGCCACGAACAGACCGAACAGCGCCAGCCAGGTCAGCAGCAGCCGGGTGCGAAAGCCGAACAGGCTGGCGCCCGTGGCTTTGGCCGCGGGCTTGGGGGAGGAAGGGAAGGTGCTCATTTGCTGATGTCGGCGCCAATCCATTTCTGCGACAGCTTGGCCAGCGTGCCATCGGCTTTCAGTTCGGCAAACACCTGGCGCACCTTGGCATCCCATTCAGGGTCGCCTTTCTCGATGGCCACCGAGTTGGGCTCTTCATACAGTGGGGCGCCGGCCAGCTTGAAGCGCTTATCCTGGGTCAGGCGCGGCTGCGCGGTCACCAGGTTGGTAAGAATGGCATCCAGACGTACGCCGGCGCCCAGGCCCAGGTCCTGGAAGGCGACGTTGTCGGTGTCGTAAGGCGCAATCTGCACAAAGTCGAAGGGGTAGTCGATCTTCTGGTCTTCCTTGCCTTCGATCACCAGGTTCTTGTTCAGGTAGCTTTCGTAGCTGGAGGCGCTGGTCAAGCCTACCTTGCGCCCATCCAGGTCCTTGGCCCCATGAATGCGCTCATCCTTGGCATTGACCACGATCACCGCCGGCGATGCGTAGTACTCCACCGGGAAGTCGAACACTTCGGCGCGCGCCTTGCTGGGTGTCATCGAGCAGATGCAGATGTCGTAGCGGCCGCTCCAGCGGCCGGCGGCGATCACGTCCCACGACGGGGTTTCCAGGCGCAGCTTCACGCCAAGCTTGTCGGCCACGGCCTTGGCCACATCCACGTCGAAGCCGTCGAGTTGGTTCTGATCATTGAGGAAGGAGAACGGCGGGTAGCTCTCCATCAACACGTTGACCATTTCCTTGCGCGATTCAACCCGCTCCAGCGTGGTACCTGCCAGGGCCTGGGACGCAGTGGCGAGCAACACGAGGCCCGCGCCGAGCACAGTAGAAAAGCGCATGTACATACCTGAAAAGTTTGCCAAAAAAGAGAAAGTGTATTTAATAGTTATAAACCTTTCTCTCATAATGAATTTTATTCATAAGTACCTTCAGAGTAGTTATATGACACAGCGCGCGATGGTTATTCTCGACGGCGGCATGGGCCGTGAACTACAGCGCAGCGGCGCACCGTTTCGCCAGCCCGAATGGTCGGCGCTGGCGCTGACCGAGGCGCCCGAGGCCGTGGTAGGTGTGCATGCGGCGTTCATTGCCGCGGGTGCCCAGGTCATTACCAGCAACAGCTATGCGGTCGTGCCGTTCCACATTGGCGAGCAACGTTTTGCTACAGAAGGCCAGCAGCTGGCCAATACCGCCGGCCAGCTGGCGCGTCATGCCGCCGATAATGCTGCACACCCGGTCAAGGTAGCGGGTTCGCTGCCACCGCTGTTCGGCTCTTACCGCCCTGACCTGTTCCAACCTGAGCGGGTCGAAGAAGTATTGAAGCCGCTGCTCGCCGGCCTGGCGCCACACGTTGACCTGTGGCTGGCCGAAACCCAGAGCGCCATCGCCGAAGTACGTGCCATCCACGCGCACCTGCCCAAAGACGGCCGCCCGTTCTGGGTGTCGTTCACCCTGCAGGACGAGGACGTGGATACGGTGCCGCGCCTGCGCTCCGGTGAGCCGGTAGCGGATGCCGTGCAAGCGGTAGTCGGGCTGGGCGCCGCAGCGGTGCTGTTCAACTGCAGCCAGCCGGAAGTAATCGGCGCGGCCATTGACGTCGCCCGTGCCGTTATCGACAAGCAAGGGGCTGGGGTGGCCATCGGTGCCTACGCCAACGCCTTCCCCCCGCAGCCCAAAGAGGCTACCGCCAACGACGGGCTGGACGAGTTGCGCGAAGACCTGGACCCACCGGGCTACCTTGCCTGGGCCAAGGACTGGCGTGAACGCGGCGCCAGCATGGTGGGCGGCTGCTGCGGCATCGGCCCCGAGCACATTGCCGAGCTGAAGCGTAACCTCGGCTGACAGGTTCAAAGGCTTCTGTACGGCAAGCGAAGCGGCTAAGTTTTGGAATTGCTGGAACTCACTGTAAGGTTTCAGCATCTTCCATGCATCATGCGCCACGGGCAGTCGTGTTCTGACTGCCCAGTGATGGAGCGCAGCGCTGAACGCCCGAAGGAGTAACGCCTATGCCTGAAAACCAGAAACGCAGGAGCACCATCAACCCACCTGTCTTTTTCACCAGTGCAGTACTGGTGCTGTTACTGGTGTTGTACGCCACGATGTTCCAGGCGCATGCCCAAAGCGTCTTCGAGCATGTTCAGCAGTGGATCGTCACCAATGCAGCCTGGTTCTACATCCTCACCGTCGCACTGGTGCTGATCAGCGTCGTCTTCCTGGCCGTAAGCCGCTACGGCGACATCAAGCTGGGCCCGGACCATAGCGAGCCCGACTACCCCAACAAAAGCTGGTTCGCCATGCTGTTCTCTGCCGGCATGGGCATCGGCCTGATGTTCTTCGGTGTGGCCGAGCCGGTGATGCACTTCATCCACCCGCCCGTGGGTGACCCCAACACGGTGGCCGCCGCCCTCGAAGCCATGAACATCACCTTTTTCCACTGGGGGCTGCATGCCTGGGCGATCTACGCCATGGTGGCGTTGATCCTGGCCTACTTCAGTTTCCGCAACGGGCTGCCGCTTACCCTGCGTTCGGCGCTGTACCCCTTGATCGGCGAGCGTATCTACGGCCCTATCGGCCATGCAGTGGACATCTTCGCCATCCTGGGCACGGTATTTGGCGTCGCCACCTCGCTGGGCTACGGTGTGCTGCAGATCAACAGTGGGCTGAACCACTTGTTCGGCCTTCCGATCAGCACCTCGGTGCAGGTCATTCTGATTGCCGTTACCTGTGCATTGGCCACGCTGTCGGTGGCCAGCGGCCTGGACAAGGGCATCCGTATCCTGTCGGAGCTCAACCTGGGGCTCGCCGTGGTCCTGATGCTTTTCGTGCTGGCGGTAGGCCCTACGGTATTCCTGCTGCAGGCCTATGTGCAGAACACAGGGGCCTACCTGTCCGACATTGTCAACAAGACGTTCAACCTGTTTGCCTACGAACCCACCGACTGGATTGGCGGCTGGACCTTGCTCTACTGGGGCTGGTGGTTGTCTTGGTCGCCCTTCGTGGGGTTGTTCATTGCGCGCATTTCCCGTGGGCGCACCATTCGCGAGTTCGTGTGTGGCGTGCTGTTCGTCCCGGCCGGCTTCACGTTGCTGTGGATGACCGTGTTTGGCGACTCGGCCATCCATATGATCCTGCACGGCGGTGTCAAGGACCTGGCCACGGTGGTGGATCAGGACAGCTCGCTGGCCTTGTTCGCGTTCCTCGAGCACTTCCCCTGGTCTACGGCCATCTCGATGCTGGCAGTGCTGATGGTGGTAGTTTTCTTCGTTACCTCGGCCGACTCGGGTGCGCTTGTCGTGGATATGTTGGCGTCCTCCGGCAGGGGCCATTCACCGCTCTGGCAGCGCGTGTTCTGGTCGGTCACCATGGGCGCGGTGGCCATTGCCCTGCTGCTGGCCAACGGCCTGAAAGCATTGCAGGCGGCCACCATTGCCAGCGCCTTGCCGTTCGCGATCATCCTGCTGTTTTCCATCTGGGGGTTGTTCAAGGCCCTGGGGCTGGACGCCACACGGCGTGGGCTGCGCACCCAGGCACTGCCAGGTCAGCGGCAGGGCCGTCAGAACCACGGCGGCTGGCAGCGCCGCTTGCGCAATATCGCCATGATGCCGCGCAGGGCGCACGTCACCCGCTTCATCGCCGATGTGGTCAAGCCCGCTTGCGAAGAAGTGGCGCAGGAACTGCGCAAACAGGGCTATGAGGTGACCGTGGATGAGCGTGAAGACGGCCGCATCACGCTCGAGCTTTCCCATGCCGGTGAAGGGCGCTTCAAGTACCAGGTACGCCCCCGGGCATTCAATACGCCGAGCTTCGTCATGCGCGACGCCGATGACAACAGCGATGCGCGCAAATACTTCCGGGCAGAGGTGTACCTGCGCGAAGGCGGGCAGGACTACGATGTGATGGGCTGGAGCCGTGAGGATGTGATCGGCGACATCCTCGACCAGTACGAGCGCCACCTGCATTACCTGCACGTAGTGAGCTGATGCTGTTTACGTGCGGGCGACCGCCGGAATCGCCCGCACGTAGACCAGCTCGCAGACCAGCTCGACCAATGTCTGGGTAATCACCGCCGCTGCCGCCAGTGTGCGCCACTGCTCTGGCAAGGCGAGCGCCAGCGGCAACACCACCAGCGAGTTGCGCGTCGCCGCACTGAACATCACGGCGCGCTTCTGCTGTGCCGGCAAGCCCAGCAGCCTCGCTGTTGCCCAGCCGATGGCGGGTGCCACCAGCGCAAAGCCCAGGTAAACCGGCACTACGGGCAGCAGTTGCGGCAGGTCGTGCAACACGATCCGGATCTGTGAAGCGATCACCACGAACAGCACCAGTGCCATCGCCGGTACGGGCATCCAGGCCCAGGCATCGTTCCACCGGCTCACCCCCCGCCACTTGCCGACCAGGGCACTGGTCCACACGGCCAAGGCCAACGGCACGACGATCATCGCCACGAACGCCTGCACGAAGGGCCCTATCGCCAGGTTCAACGCCTGGCCATCGTCGAGCATGAGCGCCAGGTAAAACGGCAACAGCAGCAGTTGCAGCAGCAACAGCACGGGGGTGGCGGCCAGCATGAGCCGCGCATCGCCTTTGCCCATGTGTGTGAACACCACCACGTAGTCGATGCAAGGTGCCAGCAGTACCAGCAGGGCGCCTGCCAGCAAGGCCGGCTGGCCCGTCAGCCCGCGCGTCAGGCCCCACACCAGCAAGGGCACCAGCACGAAATTGGCCAGCAGCAAGGCAGCCGTGAAGCGCCGATTGGCCAGGCTTGTGCGCAGGTCCAGAAAGGGTATCTGCAAGAACATGGCGTACATCAGCACGGCGATGGCGGGTGTGATCAGCACTTCCAGCACTGAAGCACCCGCACTGTCGAAAACGCCGAAAGCGCAGGCCGCCAGCACGGTGGCGAAATAAATGAGCGTTTGCCGGGTTTCGAGTTGGTCTCTGGTCAAGAAATTACCTACTGGAAAAATGACAGCACTGTGCCGCAAGCCGTGTGAAATCCGGCGCATAAAAAACCCGGCATCGAGCCGGGCTTTTCTTCTGGCGATCAGCGATCAGTTGCCGTAAACCGGCAGCTTCTTGCAGATGGCCTTGACCTTTTCACGCACGGCATCGATCACCGCTTCGTTGTTCAGGTCAGCCAGGATGTCGCAGATCCAGCCAGCCAGTTCCTTGCACTCGGCTTCCTTGAAGCCACGGGTGGTGACGGCTGGGGTGCCGAAACGCAGGCCCGAGGTGACGAACGGCGAACGTGGGTCGTTGGGTACCGAGTTCTTGTTGACGGTAATGTAGGCTTTGCCCAGGGCAGCGTCCGCATCTTTACCGGAGATTTCCTGCTTGATCAGCGACAGCAGGAACAGGTGGTTCTGGGTACCGCCAGACACCACGTCGAAACCACGCTCGATGAACACTTCGGCCATGGCCTGGGCGTTTTTCACGACCTGCTGCTGGTAAGCCTTGAACTCAGGCTGCAGGGCTTCCTTGAAGCAGATGGCCTTGGCGGCGATGACGTGCTCCAGCGGGCCGCCCTGGGCGCCAGGGAATACGGCGGAGTTCAGCTTCTTCTCGATTTCTTCGTTCTTGCGCGCCAGGATCAGGCCGCCGCGTGGGCCGCGCAGGGTCTTGTGCGTGGTGGTGGTGACCACGTCGGCGAACGGTACCGGGTTCGGGTACACGCCAGCGGCAACCAGGCCGGCAACGTGGGCCATGTCGACGAACAGGTAGGCACCCACCTTGTCGGCGATGGCACGGAAGCGGGCGAAGTCCAGTACTTGCGAGTAGGCGGAGAAGCCGGCAACGATCATCTTCGGCTTGTGCTCAACAGCCAGGCGCTCGACTTCGTCGTAGTCGATCAGGCCGTTGCCGTCGATGCCGTACTGGATGGCGTTGTACAGTTTGCCCGAGGAGCTTACCGAAGCACCGTGGGTCAGGTGGCCACCGTGGGCCAGGCTCATGCCCAGGATGGTGTCACCGGCCGACAGCAGGGCCAGGTAGACAGCAGCGTTGGCCTGGGAGCCAGCGTGCGGCTGGACGTTGGCGTAATCGGCACCGAACAGCTCTTTGGCACGGTCGATGGCCAATTGCTCGACGACGTCGACGTACTCGCAACCACCGTAGTAGCGCTTGCCTGGGTAGCCTTCGGCGTACTTGTTGGTCAGCACCGAGCCCTGGGCTTCCATGACAGCCGGGCTGGTGTAGTTTTCCGAGGCGATCAGCTCGATATGCTCTTCCTGGCGCAGGGCTTCTTGCTGCATGGCTTCGAAGAGCTCGGCGTCGTACTTGGCAATGGTCAAATCACGGCTGAACATGGCGGTCCTCAAGGATCGGGGTAGTTTGGGGGGGCATTCTAACCGATTGATTCGCGGCTGGCATATGAAGTGGCGTCAAGTCGCGGACCAATGGGTCTCATGTTGCATCCCGCGCCGTGTCTGGGCTGGGTGGGGATTGGAGTTGACTTTGAAGTCCGGTTTCTGGGGGCTTTGCGCCCCATCGCCGGCAAGCCGGCTCCCACATGTTGGCACATGGCTGGAAGTTGGAGCGGTCGGTGTGGGAGCGGGCACGCCCGCGAAGAACCCGGCGCGGAGGCTGGCACCGGCTACGCCGGTGTTCGCGGGCACGCCCGCTCCCACAAGGTCCTGCTGAATCAATAATTCATGTGTTGCGATGAGGCCAGTGCAGGCAGCGTCAATGGAACATGAACAACGTCTCGTTGGCGAACTGTGCCTCGAACTGATGCGCCGGCATCGGGCGCCCGAACAGGTAGCCCTGCACCTCGTCGCACCCGTGCTCGCGCAGGAACTCCAGTTGCTCGTGGGTTTCCACGCCCTCGGCGATGACCGCCAGGTTGAGGCTGTGGGCCATGGCGATGATCGCCCGGGCAATCTGCGCGTCCTGCTCGCCTTCGGGCAGGCCGTCGACGAAGGTTCGGTCGATCTTCAGCACGTCGATAGGGAACTGCTTGAGGTAGTTCAGCGACGAGTAGCCGGTGCCGAAGTCATCCACCGCAATGCTCAGGCCAAGGTTCTTCAGGCTCGCCAGTATCTGCAGCGCCTCGTTCACCTCACGCATCAGGATACTCTCGGTCAGTTCCAGCTCCAGGCACGCCGGCGGTAGCCCGCATTCCTCGAAGATGGTGGCAATCCGGGTGCCCAGCTGGCCATCGGAGAACTGCCGCGCCGAGATGTTCACCGAGACTTTCGGCACCCGCACCTTGGCCTTGTGCCAGGCCTTGAGCTGGCGGCTGGCCTCGCGCAGCACCCAGTCGCCCACATCCACCACCAGGCCCAGCTCCTCGATCACCGGGATGAAGTCGCCGGGCGGCACCAGGCCGCGGGTCGGGTGCCGCCAGCGCAGCAGCGCCTCGGCACCGGTCAGGCGTTTGCCATCGCCACTGAACTGCGGCTGGTAGTACAGGATGAACTCGTTCTGCTCCATGGCATGGCGCAAGTCGCTTTCCAGCTCCAGGCGCTCCAGGGCGCTGGCGTTCATCTCGGCCTGGTAGAACTGGAAGTTGTTCTTGCCGCGTTCCTTGGCGTGGTACATGGCGGTGTCGGCGTTTTTCATCAGCTGGCTCAGCTCGCTGCCATCCTGCGGGCTGAGGGCGATGCCGATACTGGCGGTGACGAAGAACTCGCGGTTTTCCAGCACGAACGGCCGCACCAGGCTGGCAAGGATGTTCTCGGCCACATGGATGGCACGGTTCAAGGCCATTTCCCGGGTCGCGCGCGGTTGCAGCAGCAAGGTGAATTCGTCGCCGCCCATGCGCGCCACGGTGTCGTCGTCGTCCACGCAGGCCAGCAGGCGCAAGGCCATGTCCTTGAGCATGCGGTCGCCGGCGGCATGGCCAAGCGAGTCGTTGATCGGCTTGAAGCGGTCGAGGTCGAGGAACATCAGCACCACCCAGGCCTTTTGCCGCTCGGCCTGTTGCAGGGCGTTGTACAAACGGTCCTGGAACAGCGTGCGGTTGGGCAGGTGGGTGAGGGCGTCGTAGTAGGCCAGGCGGTGAATGCGTTGCTCGCTGGCCTTGCGCTCGCTGATGTCGGTAAAGAAGCACACGTAGCTGGCCAGGTCGCCCTCATCGTCCAGCACTGCGGTGATGCCGACCCAGGCCGGGTAGTGGTCGCCGTCACGGCGCTTGAGCCACACCTCGCCCTCCCAGCTGCCGCGCTGGTGCAGTTGCTTGACCACGTAGCGCAGGTGGCTTTCCTGCTGTTCGTCGACCGTGAGCATGCTGGGCAACTGGTCGAGCACGTCGCTGACGGCGTAGCCGCTGACCCGGCTGAACGCTTCGTTGGCCTGGACGATATAGCCGGCCGGGTCGGTGATGAGAATCGCCGAGGTCGAGTGCTCGAATACCGTCGCGGCCATGCGCAGGTCTTTTTCTGCGCGGCGCTGCTGGCTGATGTCGCGGCCGACCCCCAGCACACCTTCGAAGCGCTGGTCGTCGTCCCACACCAGCACCAGGCGCAGTTCGATCGGGATCTTGCGGCCATCGGCGCGCAGGCAGTCGAACAGGAACAGCTGGGTCGGCAGCTGGCTGCGCAGCTGGGCCAACTGCTCGGCGTCGCCCATGGCCTTGCTGACCCGCTCCATCAGGCTGTAGATGCCGGTGAGCTGGGCCGGGTTGGCGATGATCGACTGCCAGCCGTTGGTGAAGATCCACTCGGCCTGGTAACCCAGCACGCTCTGCACCGACGGGCTGACATAGTTGAGCTGGAGCAGGTTGTCGGTGGAGAAGATCACGTCGCTGATGCTTTCGGCCAGCATGCGGTAGCGCTGCTCACTGTCACGCAGCGACTCGCTGGCCTCGATCTGTACGGTGACATCCTTGCCAACGCCGATGATGCGCGTTACCAGGCCTTCGGCGTTGCGGGTCAGTACCTGCTCGCGGATGTCGTAGCAGCGCCAACTGCCGTCCCGGTGGCGAAAGCGCAACTGACAGTGCAATTGTTGGTCGTGGCCGTTGTTCCGCTGTTGCTGGCGCAAGGCCTGGTAGTGCGCGGCGTCTTCGGGGTGCAGCAGCAGTTCCCAGAAGCGCTCGCCCATGTGTGCCAGCTCGGTACGGTCGTAGCCCAGGGTCTGGCCGAGGTGGCGGTTGCTGAAGATCATCCGCTGGCTGAGCACATCCTGCACGTACAGCTGGTCGGGCACGGTGCGCACCACGTCGGACCAGAAGCTTTCGCGCTCCAGCAGCGACAGTTCGACCTGCTTGCGGCTGGTGATGTCGCTGATGCTCAGGATCACCGCCTGGTAGTCACGCCGTTGTTGCGGCAGGCGCGCCATCAACCACAGGTGCAACTCGCCACCCAGCGGTGACGGCAGGCGTACTTCCAGCTCCAGCACCTGGCGCTGTTCGATCAGCGCGTCGATCAGTTGCATGCCGATGCTGTCGCGGCCATCGCCGGTGCCGTCGATCAACCGCTGCCAGGCGCCTTCATGGCCGTCGATGTTCAGCAGCTGGCGGGCCACCTGGTTGACTTCGGTGATCTTCAGTTCCAGCAGCAGGGACCGGCGCAGGCCTGGGTCCAGGGCCAGGCTGTGCTTGAGTGCGGCGCGGTTGCGCAGGTGGTAGCGGTCCAGCTGGCCCGGCAGGCTCGACAAGTCGAGAACGCACAGGGCCACGCCGGTGCCTTCGAAAATTTCCTGGTAGCGCCGGCGGTCTTCCTGCAGCGCACGCTGGCGCCGGCGCATGTTGATCAGGGCCAGCACCGGCAGCAGGGCGCAAAACAGCACCAGCAGGCATTTGCCGATGAGCGCCGGCAGCAGCTTCTGTTGCATCAGCTTGGCGTCGAACAGGCCGCGCAGTTGCCAGGTGCTGTTGTCGATGAAGGCCAGCATCACGCTTTGCAGTGGTTCATCGCTGGTAGCGGTAGGGGCATGGCGCTGCAGCACTTCGCCGGTGCGGCTGTTTTCCAGCAGCCATAACGGGTGGGTGCCGCTGTCCAGGTGCAGGGTGAGCTCGCGGTAGTAGTCTGGCGACAGGCGCAGCAGCCAGTAGCCGCGGTCCTGCTCGGTGGCCTGGCGCAGCAGCATGTACAGCGTGTGGTTGTCGGGCGAATTGGTGAAGAAGTACGCACGCCCCTGGTTCAGCGCCAGTAACTCGTCCAGCCACTGCCGGTCCGGGCTGCCGGCCAGGCTGTCGGCGCGCAGCTGCCCGGTGCTGTCCAGCCAGGCCAGGCTTTGCAGGTCGGGCAGGCGCTGGCGCAGGGTATCCACCAGGCTGGGCATGGCTGCGGGCGTCGGCGGGTTGATGTAGGGCTGTACCACGTTCACCGCCTGCTGGGCCTTGAACGCCATGTTCAGGTTCAGGTGGTCGGCCATTTCCACGCTGGCATCCAGGCTCTGCGCGCGCAGGTCGGCCTGGGTGTGGTTGAACTGGGCGAACAGTTGCCACAGCAGCAGGCCCAGCAGGATCAGGGCCAGCAGCGCCAACGTGCCCTTGATCGACCCGCGCAGGGTAGAGGCGGGTGCTTCAGGCGCTGAACGCAGTGACGACGGGTGAGTAAGATTGATCAAGCGCTGATCCTGCGATTGGGCTGGCGATGGCAGGGACGAAACGTGCACGGCATGTACCGATGTCCGGCAGTCACACCGTGGTGGCGCACTATAAGGCCGGACACCCGAAACCGGCTAGCATGCCTACGATTATGGCAAAGTGCCAGCCATCTGGGCCGATGGCGACTGCCCGCCGGTTCGGCAAGCCCCTGCAACCTGTGCGAGAATGCCGCCCGCTTTACATGACAACGCATCGGAGATGTTCGCTTTTGGTTACTCACTTTTCCTCCAATGGCCTCGATTCCGCCTGTGGGCGTAGCAGTCAGACCCTTGTCAGCACTGCCGTGACCGAGGACGTATCCTGCAAGTCTTGCCAGCGTTCGCTGAGCAAACCTGAAGCGGCCAGTTCGGCCAAGCCCAAGGCCCCGTCGCTGGCTGAACTGCGCAAGACCGCCAAGGCGGCAGCGCCGGCAGTGGCTGCGGCCCACAAGCCTGCAGCCAAGGTGGTCAGCACTGCCCCTGCGGCCGCCAAACCCGCGAATGTTGCCGAGCAGCAGCCTGCCCGCAGCAGTGGCTTCAGCGTGAAGTCTGCCTGGGCCGCGCGCCTGGCCGAGCAGGGTGACCGTTGCCGGTTGCCGCGTGGCAAGGCCCGGCAGCGTCACGTCTGAGCCATCTCGGCAGCTGTGCCGCCCCTTTCGCGGCTAAAGTCGCGAAAGGGGCGGCACAGGCAACACATTTCCCCATAGATCACACCGTTCCCTGCCCACCATCGCCCCGCCTATGAAACGCCGTGCGATGGCGTAGAATGGTCGCCTTTGTTCAATTACACCCAAACACACATCTCCCTGGCCAGCGCGCCGGGGCGATCGTCGATGTCTTTACTTACCTGATTAGAGGGCTTGGTTTTGGCTCAATACGTCTACACCATGCATCGGCTGAGCAAGGTCGTGCCGCCGAAGCGGGAAATTCTCAAGAACATTTCCCTGTCATTCTTCCCAGGCGCCAAGATTGGCGTGCTCGGCCTGAACGGCGCCGGTAAGTCGACCCTGCTGCGGATCATGGCGGGCGTCGACAAGGAATTCGACGGCGAAGCCCGTCCGATGCCCGACATCAACGTGGGCTACCTGCCCCAGGAACCGCAACTGGACCCGACCAAGACGGTCCGCGAAGTGGTCGAAGAAGCCGTCAGCGTGATCAAGGACGCCCAGGCCCGCCTGGACGAGGTGTACGCTGCCTACGCCGAACCGGATGCCGACTTCGACAAGCTGGCCGCCGAACAGGCCAAGCTGGAAGCCATCCTGCAGGCCGCCGATGGCCACAACCTGGAGCGCCAGCTGGACGTCGCTGCCGACGCCCTGCGCCTGCCGGCCTGGGACGCCCGCATTGAGCACCTGTCCGGTGGTGAGAAGCGCCGTGTGGCCCTGTGCCGCCTGCTGCTGTCGGCCCCCGACATGCTGCTGCTCGACGAACCAACCAACCACCTGGACGCCGACTCGGTGGCCTGGCTGGAGCGCTTCCTGCACGACTTCCCGGGCACGGTGGTGGCGATTACCCACGACCGTTACTTCCTCGACAACGTCGCTGGCTGGATCCTGGAACTGGACCGTGGCGCCGGCATCCCGTACGAAGGCAACTACTCGGGCTGGCTGGAAGCCAAGTCCGAGCGCCTGGCGCAGGAGTCCAAGCAGCAAAGCGCCCATGAAAAGGCCATGAAAGAGGAACTGGAGTGGGTGCGCAAAGGCGCCAAGGCCCGCCAGTCCAAGTCCAAGGCCCGCCTGCAGCGCTTCGAAGAAATGCAGTCGCAGGAATTCCAGAAGCGTAGCGAAACCAACGAGATCTACATCCCGGCCGGCCCACGCCTGGGTGACAAGGTCATCGAGTTCAAGAACGTCACCAAGGGCTATGGCGACCGCGTACTGATCGACAACCTGTCGTTCGCCATGCCAAAAGGCGCGATCGTCGGCGTGATCGGTGGTAACGGTGCTGGTAAGTCCACCCTGTTCCGCATGCTGATGGGCAAGGAACAGCCGGATTCGGGCAGCATCGAAATCGGCGAAACCGTGCAACTGGCTTGCGTCGACCAAAGCCGCGAAGACCTGGACGGCAGCAAGACCGTGTTCCAGCAGGTGTCCGACGGTTCCGACATGATCAAGATCGGCAACTACGAGATCCCGTCGCGTACTTACGTTGGCCGTTTCAACTTCAAAGGCGGCGACCAGCAGAAGTTCGTCAAGGACCTGTCCGGTGGTGAGCGGGGTCGCCTGCACCTGGCGTTGACGCTGAAAGAGGGCGGTAACGTCCTGCTGCTCGACGAACCGTCCAACGACCTGGACGTGGAAACCCTGCGTTCGCTGGAAGAAGCCCTGCTGGACTTCCCGGGCGCCGCGATCGTGATTTCCCACGACCGTTGGTTCCTGGACCGTGTGGCGACCCACATCCTGGCGTACGAAGACGACTCGAACGTGGTGTTCTTCGAGGGTAACTACACCGAGTACGAAGCCGACCGCAAAAAGCGTCTGGGTGACGCTGCTGCCCAGCCGCACCGGGTAAGGCACAAGAAACTGGCCCAATAAGCCAGTGTCTTGATGCACAGGAATGGGGCCCTTGGTGGCCCCATTTTTGTGCCTGACGTTTACGGGACTGGCTGTTTGAAGGTCAGTATTGCGGCTTTTTTTGTATACACTTATATAAAGCGCACCAAATAAATTCAGAAAAACGACATGTCGCCCTGTTCCGGTGCGATTGCTTCTTGGTACATTCCCGAAAAACCAATAAGTCCAAAATCCTCGGTGAGATGTCTACCATGATCGAATCTGTCGACAGTTTCCTCCTGCGCCTGCAACAGCGCGACCCAGGCCAGCCCGAGTTCCACCAGGCAGTGGAAGAAGTGCTGCGCACGTTGTGGCCCTTCCTTGAGGCCAACCCTCATTACCTGCAGTCCGGCATCCTGGAGCGTATGGTCGAGCCGGAGCGTGCGGTGCTGTTCCGCGTGTCGTGGGTCGATGACCAGGGCAAAGTGCAGGTCAACCGCGGCTACCGTATCCAGATGAGCAGCGCCATCGGCCCGTACAAGGGCGGCTTGCGCTTCCACCCCTCGGTCAACCTCAGCGTGCTGAAATTCCTGGCCTTCGAGCAGGTCTTCAAGAACTCCCTGACTTCGCTGCCCATGGGCGGTGGCAAGGGCGGGTCGGACTTCGACCCCAAAGGCAAGAGCGACGCCGAAGTGATGCGCTTCTGCCAGGCGTTCATGAGCGAGCTGTACCGCCATATCGGCGCCGACTGCGACGTGCCGGCCGGTGACATCGGCGTGGGTGCCCGCGAAATCGGCTTCATGTTTGGCCAGTACAAGCGGCTTGCCAACCAGTTCACCTCGGTACTGACCGGCAAGGGGATGACCTACGGTGGCAGCCTGATTCGCCCCGAAGCCACCGGCTACGGTTGCGTGTATTTCGCCGAGGAAATGCTCAAGCGCCAGGACAAGCGCATCGACGGCCGTCGCGTGGCGGTGTCGGGCTCGGGCAACGTTGCCCAGTATGCCGCGCGCAAGGTCATGGACCTGGGCGGCAAAGTGATCTCCATGTCGGACTCCGAAGGCACGCTGTATGCCGAAGCCGGCCTGACCGATGCCCAGTGGGAAGCATTGATGGCGCTGAAAAACGTCAAGCGGGGCCGTATCAGCGAGCTGGCCGAGCAGTTCGGCCTGGAGTTCCGCAAGGGCCAGACCCCGTGGAGCCTGGCGTGCGACATCGCCTTGCCGTGCGCCACGCAGAATGAACTGGGCGCCGAAGACGCCCGTACCTTGCTGGCCAACGGCTGTATCTGCGTGGCCGAAGGCGCCAACATGCCGACCACCCTGGAAGCGGTGGATATCTTCCTGGAAGCCGGCATCCTCTATGCCCCGGGCAAAGCATCCAACGCCGGCGGTGTAGCCGTGTCTGGCCTGGAAATGTCGCAGAATGCCATGCGCCTGCTGTGGACTGCCGGCGAAGTGGACAGCAAGCTGCACAACATCATGCAATCGATCCACCATGCTTGCGTGCATTATGGTGAAGAGGCGGATGGCCGGGTCAATTACGTGAAAGGTGCGAACATCGCCGGCTTTGTCAAAGTGGCGGATGCGATGTTGGCTCAGGGCGTGGTTTGATCCGGGATCGCAGGGGGCCGCTTTGCGGCCCGTCGCGACACAAGGCCGCTTATAAACGGGCGGAGGCGGCATCATCAATCGATGTAGGAGCGGGTTCACCCGCGAATTCGGTGGTGCCGGCAACGCACAATGCCTGGTAGAAATCGGCCAGCAGGCCCGGCCCTTTCGCGGGTAAACCCGCTCCTACGACGGGCGGGGGTGGCAGGCAGTCCTGCAGACCCGGGGCGGCACCATTGATCGAGCGGGTTCACCCGCGAATACGGTGGTACCAACGACGCACAATGCCTGGCAGAAACTGGCCAGCAGGCCCGGCCTTTTCGCGGTTAAAACCGCAACAATGATCGCGACCTTGTGTCGCGACGGGCCTCAAGGCGCCTCACCCTTCAGCGATCACGTCAGTCACTTCGATCACCAATTCCCCAACCGGCCGCTGCCACACCACCTCATCCCCCGGCCCCGCCCCCAGCAAGGCCCGCCCCAACGGCGACCCCCAGTTGATCAGGCCGCGCCCGGCATCCGCCTCATCCTCGCCCACCAGCCGTACCTCATGCGCTTGGTCTTGCGCGTCGACAAAGCGTACCCGGCTGCCAATCTGCACCTTGCTGTGCGACGTCGCGGGCGGTACCACCTGGGCGCTCTGTACCCGCGCGCTGAAGTAACGCAGGTCGCGCTCGGTATCGGCCAGCCGCTGCTTGTCCACACGCTCGCCCTGCGCCTGCAGGTCGCTGCGCAATGCATTCAACTCGGCCACACGTGCTTGCAACTGGCGCAGGCCGCTGGCGGTCACATAGTTGGGTTGCTCACTGACGCGCCGCTCTAC
>NZ_BCBD01000099.1:0-20202 GCF_001320345.1 Pseudomonas sp. NBRC 111127
GGCGATCGAGGGCGCAGCCCTCGCCAGTGCAATCAGTGTTCGCCCTGCCCTGTACTTTGCGCTTGCACAAACTTGCGCATTTGTCGCGCAGGCGGCTGTACGCAAGCTCAAGGCGCAGTAGGATGGGCGTCAGAGGAACCCGCCATGACGCCATTCACCCAGCTGCAAGTGTTCAATGCCATGCACGCCTCGCCCCACGCCCGCCTGGAGCTGAGCGCGCACCTGGGTGACGGGCTGGCGGCGGCGTTGTGGAGCAACCGCGACGACGCCCGCGATTATCAGGCGCCAAGCCATCACACCCTGTCGTGCTACATCGCCGACGGTACCGGCACCTTCCGCCGCCAACGGCCGGCCGACAAAGGTGCGCCCGACAAGCTGTGCATCATGCCGGCGGGCCAGGAATCGAATTGGGTGGTCAATGGCGAGATCCGCCTGGCGCACCTGTATGTCAGCCAAGCGCAGTTCGCCCTTGGTTGCGTGCGCCTGCTCGACCGTGAGCCGCGTGAATTGCAGTTGCAGGAAGCGACCTTTCTTGACGACCCACAGCAGGCCCGACGCTTTCGCCAACTGATCGGCCTGGACTGGGACGAACCCGGCGAGCGTCTGCTGGCCAGCAGCCTGGCGCATGAGATCGTCGACCATGCGCTGCTCAGCCAGGTCGGGCTGCGCCAGGGCCTGCGCCTGAAAGGCGGGCTGGCACCAAACCTGCGTCGGCAACTGGTCGATTACCTCGAGGCGCACCTGGACCAGCCGATCACCCTCGGCGAAATGGCGTTGCGCTGCAACCTGTCCGAGTACCACTTTGCGCGCATGTTCCGCGCCAGCTTCGGGCTGCCACCGCACCAGTTCCTGCTGGCCCGGCGGCTGCACCGGGCTTGCCAGCTGTTGCGGCTGGGGGGCATGCCGTTGGGGGAAATTGCCCTGGTGTGCGGGTTTGCCAGTGCCAGCCATCTCAGCAATCGGTTCCGCCAGGCCGTTGGCGCCACACCGGGCGAGTACCGCCTGGCCTTCAACCTGTGACATCGGGGCTGCTTTGCAGCCCATCGCAGGCAAGCCAGCTCCCACAGGGATTGCATCAGGCGCGGGCTCCATGCAGTACCTGTAGGAGCTGGCTTGCCTGCGATGGGCCGCGAAGCGGCCCCTGCTCCCTAAAACTCAAAGGTACTGGACAGGCTCACCTGCCGCGCATCCCCAATCGCCACAAAGTACTGGTTCACCGCCGAGCTGTAGTACACCTTGTCGAACAGGTTCTTCACGTTCAGTTGCAACAGCACCTTGTGCTCATCGAGCTTGGTCTCATAGGTCGCAAATGCGTCAGCCACGGTATAGGACGGCAAGTCGAAGGTGTTGGTCGCGTTGCCGCTGCGCTCACCCACATACCGTGCCCCGGCACCAAAGCGCAGGCGGTCGCCGCCGAACAGGCTGCCGTAGTCGTACACCGCCGACAGCGAGCCGCTGTGCTTGGCCACGTTCTGCAGGCGGTTGCCCTTGAGGTCGGGGTCCTTGGTGACCTTGGCATCGGTGAAGGCATAGCTGCCGATCAGGCTCCAGCGCTCGCTGAGCTGGCCGGTCAGGTCCAGCTCGACCCCGCGTGAATTGACTTCACCCGCATTGCTGTAAAGCGTATCGCCGGTGCGCGTGTCGAAATTGGCCACCAGCACGTTGCGCTTGGTGATGTCGAACAGCGCCAAGGTACCGGTCAGGCTGCCTGGCATGTCGAGCTTGGCGCCCAGCTCCCACGACTTGCCCTCTTCCGGCGCCACCGACGAGTCCAGCACCACCCCCCCGGTGAGCGGCGCGATGCTGGAGTTGGGCTTGAACGATTCGCTGTAGCTGCCATAGAACGACAGTTGCTCATCGACCTTGTAGACGATACCGGCATGCGGCACCCAGGTCTGGCCGTTGGTATCGGTGTTGGCCGTGAACGGGCGACCGCGGCCGGCATACTGGTCGTACTGCTGGAAGCGTGCACCGGCCACCAGGATCCAGTGATCGTCCAGGTGCAGCGCGTCCTGCAGGAACAGCGCATCGGTGCGCAGCTTGTCGGTCTGGTCACTGTCGCTGGCACGCACGGTGGTGCCTTCCACTTCCCGCCCGTACACCGGGTTCACGTAGCTGAAGCTGGACCGCGCGGCTTGCCGGATCAGGTCAGCGCGGTAGACCTTGCGGTCCTCATGGTCGGCGCCCAGCAGCAAGTCATGCTGCATGCCGGCCAATTGCACGGTGCCGGCCAGGCTCAAGGTTGCGAACTGGTCACGGCTCATGGCGCCGTGGGTGCCATCGATACTGCGGGCCAGGGTGCCATTGGCTTCGTTCACCCCCGTGACGCGAACCTGGCTGGCGTCGTAGGTCTCACGGTTGAAGCTGTAGCCAACGTGCAGCTTCCAGTCATCGGCCAACTGGTGGTCGACCTCCAGACGGTACAGGTCCGAGCGCCCTTCCATGTCGTTGAAGGGCTCGTCCAGGCGCCGGGTGGCGGGAATGTCCAGCGGGTGGCCATTGCTGCCAAAGGCCGTGCCCCGATCGAACGGCGAGAGAAACTCGCGGTGCTCGTAGGCCAGCACGACCTGGGTGTCTTCGCCCAGCCAGGCCAGCGACGGCGCGACCAGCGATTCACGATGCACCCCGAAGTTGCGCCAGTAATCTTCGTCTTCGTGGTCGACGATCATGCGGTAGGCGAAGTTGCTGTCGCCCAGCGCGCCGGTGCTGTCGAAGCCCCCGCCGCTGCCGTTCTTGCCGCTGCCGTAGGTGGAGCCCCGCAGGTTCAGGGCATTGTACTGCTCGAGTTGGGGGCGCTTGCTGACCACGTTGATGACCCCGCCCGGGTCCTGGATACCGTACAGCAGCGAGGCCGGGCCCTTCAGCACTTCGACCCGTTCGGTGCTGGCATTGAGGCTGCGGCCCTGCACGATGGGCATGCCATCGCGCATGATCGAGCCGTCGCGGTTGTCGCCGAAGCCGCGCTTCATCACCGTGTCGGAGGTGCCGCCGAAGTTGTTGCCCTGGGTAATGCCGCTGACGTTGGCCAGGGCATCGTCAAGGTTGCGCGGCGCCTGGTCACGGATGACCTGCGCCGGGACCACGTTGATCGCCTGGGGAATGTCCTGGTTGGCGCCCTGGCCACGCATGATCGACGCCGTGGCTGGGGGTTGGTAGCTGTAGTCGTCCCGTAGCGAGGTCACCGTGGTGGCCTGCAGGTTGAGGGCACCGGTAGTATCCAGCGCGTCCAGGGTGAGGGTCCGCGCGTCCAGGCGCCGCCAGGTCAGCCCGCTGCTAGCCAGCAGCTGTTGCAGCGCCTGTTCGGCACTGTAGGTGCCGGTCAGCGACGGCGCCTGCACCCCGGGCAAGGCTACGGTGTAGACCACGCTTTGGCCCGTTGTACGGCTGAAGGCGCTGAGGGCCTGGGCCAGCGGTTGCGCCGGCTGGGCGAAGGCGTAAGCCTGCTGTTGCTCGGCAGCGCTGGCCTGGGGAGCCACGGCAACGGTCGGGAGCATGGCAAGGCCGAACCAGAGGGGGACGCAACGCGGGGAGAACTTCATGGACGCTGACCTGTGAGAGGAATATGAGTACGAATGAATCGCACTTCCACTCATTACACGGATGCCACGGTCGGTTACCTCATGCGCTTTTGAAAATATTTTCCCGGTGCTGCCGGTTCGCGGGCAAACCCGCTTCCACGGCAGGCGCCAACGGCGGCCGATACAGGGGCTAGCGGATCAGCGTCAAACGGCCCAGCACGGTCTGCCGTGAAAAGCCCATCACCTTGCCCAGCGAATCCAGTGCCAGCAGCGGCTCGGCCAAGGGGAAGCTGCCACTGACCTTACGCTGCCCGAGTTCCTCATCCAGCAACAGGATCCGCCCTGGGTAGTAGCGCCCCAGATCCTCGACCACCTGCGCCAGCGGCACCTGGTAGTAATTCAGCCAGCCCTGGCGCCAGGCCAGGCGGTTGTCGCTGTCCACCGCCAGGGTTGCGCCGGCCCGGCCGGCGCCGTAGCTCACCTGCTGGTTGGCCGTCAGCTCCCTGGCCGCAGCCCCCGCGGCCGGGCTCACCGCCACCCGCCCGCTGCGCACCGTGACCTGCGTGCCGTCCCCCTGCTCACGCACCTCGAACTGGGTACCGAGTACCCGCACTTCACCGCCGTTGGCCTCGACCAGGAAGGGCTCGCCGGTATGCGTGACCTGGAAGAACGCCGCGCCATGCAGCAAGCGCACGCGACGCTTGCCATGGGCAAAATCGACCGCAATTGCACTGCCCGCATCCAAGGTCACCTGCGAGTTGTCCTGCAGGGTAACCTGGCGAATCTGCCCGGCACTGCGGTAGTCGGCCTGCAGGTCCTGCAGCCAGTAGCCTGGGTGCCAGCCCCCGGCGACCCCAATGGCCAGCACCAGGCAGGCCGCCAGCCCGATTGCCGCCAGGCGCGCGCGGCCGGGGCGCCTGGCAGCCGGGCGGGCCATGGCGGCCAGGTAGGGCTGCAGGCTGGCATGCTCTTCGGCAGCCAGCCGCGACGCCGCCACACCACTGTTGCGCCACAGCGCCTGGGCCTGTTCGTACGCGGCGCGGTGCCCGGGCTCGGCCAGCAGCCAGCGCTTGAACGAGGCCCCCTGGGCCACTGCAGGTTGCTCGCTGATGCGGCTGAGCCAGCGCAAAGCGGCCTGCGCCTGCGCCTCGGTGATCGGCGGTATAGGACTCATCGGCAGGCTCTCCCAGGCCGGCGCGGGGTGGACGCGGGCTCGGCAACACTTGCCTTGCACGCTTCCAGGGCGCGCATCATATGCTTTTCCACCGCGCTCTGGGACAGCTGCATGGCCTTGGCGATCTCGCCGTACTTGCAGCCGTGAATGCGGTTGAGCAGGAAGATCTGCCGGGTGCGCTCGGGCAAGGCGCGCAAGGCAGCCTCGATACGCTGCAGGTCATGGTCCACTTCCACGGCCTGCTCCGGCGCATGCGCCATGCTCGCTTCGTCCACCGCCAGCGCGGCTTCGGCAATGCGTTCGCGGCTGCCCTCACTGCGCAGGTGGTCGATGGCCAGGTTGCCGGCACAGCGCAGCAGGTAAGTATCCAGCGCTTCGACTTTCACCTCGGGGCGACGCCAGAAGCGCAGGAACAACTCCTGGACCAAGTCCGACGCCGTGGCGCGGCAGCCCACGCGCCGGCTGACCAGTGCCTCCATGCGTGCACGCTGGGCCTGGAACACCTGGACAAAACGCGCACGCCCGCCTGCGCTGTCGGCATCCGGCCCGAGGGTATCGCCCTGCTCGCTCATGCTGTCACACCGCCAAAAGGGCCAGCACCGGGCCCAGCAGCACACTGCCGGCAGCCAGGCCCAGCAACAGCCGCGGCTGGTACGGCAGGGCGAAGACCCACACGGTGACCGCCGCCATCATCACCGCCGCCCACTCCACCAGGCCATGGGCCCAGCCACGCAGGTGCACACTGAACGCCAGCGACAGCACCAGCAACGACCAGCCCGCCACGCGCAACAGCCGCAGTTGGCCGAGGTGCGGCTTGCGCCCGAGCAGGCCGGTAAAATGTTTGTCCATGGCCAGGCACAAGGCAACGAAGCCTGCGTAGGCGAGCAATGCGTTCCCCAGCATCAGCGTGCCTGCGCCGCTTCGGCGCGCGGCTTGTCTGCCGCCCGCGGCGCGCGTTTGGCCAGCGGCGCGGGGCTGCGCAGCATCTTGCCGGCCAGCCAGGCCAGGAACAGCCCGGTACCCAGCGCGGTCAGGTCCAGGCCTGCCATGGCCCAGTCACCTGCCGCCAGCGAATGGTTCAGGCCACGGTCGGTGGTCAGCCCATTGAGCAGCGGCAGCAAGGCGAAGGCCAATGCGCCCAGCGCCAGCTGCTCGCCCCAGGCCCGGCGCCCACTGCGCAGTACGGCGTGGGCCAGGGACAGGCCCCAGACGATGAAGAAGACATTCACCTCCCAATCGGCACGGCCGGCGGCAGCGGCCGGGATCAGCCGGTTGGCCCAGAAGAAGCCCGCCACTGCCAGCAGCAGGCCGCTCATGCTGGCGATATTGAGCACCTCGACCAGGCGCAGCTCGCCGGGCATGTGCGCGCGCTGGGCATGTTTGAGCTGGCGCTTGCCCAGCCACATCACCAGGCCTGTGCCAATCACCGCAGTACCGGCAATGCCAAAGCAGAAATACAACCAGCGCAGCCAGGGCCCGGCAAAGTTGCCCATGTGCAGGCCGGCAAAGCTGAAGGACGTCATCATGGCCCCGCTCTCCGGCTTGCCCTGGCTCAGCAGCGTGCCGCTGGCGCCATCGAACGTCCAGTTGGCGCTACGCCGGTAGGCCACATGGTCGGCCGCCGATTGGGTGAAGGTGACACGGGCATTGCGGTCGCCCGGGTTCTGCACCTGGATGGTGCCAATGCGTGCCTCGGGTTGCAGCGCCTGCACCTTGGCATACAGGCTGGGCAGCGCGACCAGCGGCGTAGCCACCTGGGCCGCCTTGGGTGCATCGTTGCGCCCGAACAGGTCATTGAAGTACTTGCCGGTGTCGTTGCCATAGCTGGCCATGATCCCCGCCGGCATCACCATGTACATGAACAGCACCAGGCTGCTGTAGCTGATCATCAGGTGGAACGGCAGCACCAGCACGCCGATCGCGTTGTGCCCATCCAGCCACGAGCGCTGGCCCTTGCCGGGGCGGAAGGTGAAGAACTCCTTGAAGAGCTTCTTGTGGGTAATGATGCCGGTGACCAGCCCCAGCAGCATGATGAAGGCGCAGAAGGTCGACAGCCAGCGGCCATAGGGGTACGGCATCTGCAGCTGGAAGTGGAAGCGGTAGAAGAACTCGCCGCCGCGGCTGTCGCGTGCCTCTACCGGTTGCCCGGTCTGGGTATCGAGGGTCTTGCTGACAAAGCCGCGCGGCCCGCCGTTGGGGTCGCGATAGCCCACGCTCAAGCCCGCTTCGCGGGCGTTGGGCAAGCGGATGAACCAGGTGCCCGAATGCCCGGCATTGTCCTGCAGGTAACGCTGTGCCAGGGCCAGGCTATGGGCCGGGTCCAGTGCATGGCTACGTACTTCAGGCTGCGACCAGTGGCTGATCTCTTCCTTGAAATACGACAGCGTGCCGGTAAGGAAAATGGCGAACAACAGCCAGCCGAAGATCAGGCCGGTCCAGGTATGCAGCCAGGCCATGGCCTGGCGGAAGCCGTCTTTCATGAGGTTTTCATCCAGTAGGCAATGCCACTGATCACGCCCAGCAGCAGGCTTGGCGCCAACACGCCCAGCCACGCGCGCCAGGCACTGCGGCAGGCGAAGCACCAGATGAACGCCAGCAGGTAGAAAACGAACGAGAGCATCAGGCCGATCAGCGTGGCGTCGACCTTGGGCAACGGTGCCACCACGGCGATGCAGACGCTGGCCGCAGACGCCAGCAGGTAGCCGCCCAGCAGCGCAGCCAGGCTGCGTGAGGCCACGGCCAGGCGGTAGCTGAGCGGAAGGCCGGCGGTTTTGCGCGTCATGGCGAAGGTCCGGGCGTGTTCGGGGCTGCAATACTAATGATTTCAATTCTCACAAGCAAAGCCTTGGCGACAGATTGCCTGCCCCTGCGCCCCCCTGTGGCGGCTGGCTTGCTGGCGACCGGCCAGAGGACATTGCCGAGAAATCAGCCACTGCTTATAATGCGAACAATTATTACTACCAGTTGCGCTGAACTGCGCCGGAGTATCACGGTGCCCAGCACGCTCTCCTCCACCGTCGAAGGCCTGTACCACGCGCATCACAACTGGCTCACCAGCTGGTTACGCCGGCGCCTGGGCTGCCCGCAGAGTGCCGCAGACCTGGCGCAGGATACCTACCTGCGCCTGCTACAGGCACGTGAGGCGCCACAGTTGGTCGAACCACGGGCATTCCTCGCCACCGTGGCCAAACGGGTGCTGTGCAACCACTTCCGCCGCCAGGAACTTGAACGCGCCTACCTCCAGGCCCTGGCCCATGTGCCGGAACAGGTGGCCCCGAGCGAAGAAGACAAGGCACTCATCTTCGAGACCCTGCTTGAGCTCGACCGCCTGATGGATGGCCTGCCACCGCTGGTCAGGCGTACCTTCCTGCTGGCCCAGGTGGATGGCCTGGGCCAGGGCGAAATCGCCCGCGAGCTGGGCATTTCGCTGGCAACGGTCAAACGCTACCTGAACAAGGCGGCCATGCGCTGCTACTTCGCCCTGTGAACGCTGCGTTTTCCCCACAGGTCGCGGAGCAAGCGGTGCACTGGCTGATCGAGTCGCAGGGCGATGATTTCGGCTTGGCGCAACAACGGGCGTTAGACCGCTGGTTGCAGGCCAACCAGGAGCATCAGCGGGCCTGGGCGCATATTCAGCAAGTCAACCAACGTTTGCGCGGGGTTTCATCGCCGGTGGTGCACGCCACCTTGCAAGCCCCACCGTCCCCGGCCCGGCGGCGGGCGCTCAAGGCATTGTTGCTGGCAGGCGTGGCCAGTGCCACCGGGCTTGGCCTGCAACAGCACAACCCATTACCGGCGCTGATGGCCGAATACCGAAGCCCGGTCGGTCAGCGCAGGCGTATGCAACTGGGCGATGGCAGCGTGCTGCAGCTGAACACCCTCAGTGCTGCCGACGTGCAGTTCGATAGCCGGCAACGGTGGGTGCACCTGTTCGAAGGTGAACTGGCGCTGCAGGTGGCCAGCGATGAACGGCCGTTGCTGTTGACCACCGCTGAAGGGGCCCTGCGCTTGCACAGCGGGCGCTTGAACGTGCGCCAGTACGACGGTTACAGCCTGGTGTCGGTATTCGAGGGCGCCGCCAGTGCAGGGGCACAGCCACTGCTGGCGGGGCAACAGGCACGCTTCAACGGCGCCTGGCATGCCAGGACCGCACTGGACCCCAATGTGGGTGCCTGGGTTGACGGCATGCTGGTGGTTTCGCAGATGCGCCTGGCCGACTTCCTCGCCGAGCTTGGCCGCTATCGCCATGGGCGATTGGGTTGCAGCGAGCGGGTTGCCGACCTGCGCATTTCCGGGTCGTATCCGCTGGATGACAGCGAGCGCATCCTGCAGATGCTCGAGGTAGCGCTGCCGGTGCACGTGCGGCGGTTCACCCGGTACTGGGTGACGGTGGATGTGGGGTGAGCCCCGGCTAGCCGAGGGCTGCGCGGGGCGACACTGGATAGCACAGCCGGTGCACGCATCACGTCGAGCGCCCCGCGAAAAAATTTCACCTGACCTGAGCCATTTTCCCGAGCTCGCGTGACAGACAGGGCAGACCCTCTCTCTCAGGACCCGCCCCATGCCTCTGCGCCCCAGCCCACTTATCCACGCCCTGCTGCTCAACACCACCCTTGTCGTGGCCATGCCTGCCGCCCAGGCGGAAACGCGTAGCTATCACATCGCTGCTGGCTCGCTTGAAGACGCCCTCAACCAATTTGGCCGTGAAAGCGGCGCGCTGATCTCGTTCGGTTCGCAACTGACCCAAGGCATGACTACCCAAGGCCTGGATGGCCAGTACGACGCGCCCCATGGCCTGGACGCACTGCTGCGCGGCAGCGGCCTGCAAGCACGGCAGGAAACCGACAACGCCTTCAGCCTGCAGCCCGTCAGCCAGGCGACGGGCACAGCGGTCGAACTGGGTGCATCCACCGTGGTTGGCGACTGGTTGGCCGAAGCGCAACAGGACAATGTGTTCGAACACCCCGGCGCTCGCGACGTAGTGCGCCGCGAAGCATTCGAGCGCAACGGCGCCACCACCGCCCGCGAAGTGCTCAACCGCATGCCTGGGGTAAACGCGCCCGACAACAACGGTACCGGCAGCCATGACCTGGCGCTGAACTTCGGCATACGTGGCCTCAACCCGCGCCTGGCCTCGCGCTCGACCGTGCTGATGGATGGCATCCCGGTGCCCTTCGCACCGTATGGCCAGCCGCAACTGTCACTGGCACCCTTGAGTATGGGCAACATGGACGCAGTGGACGTGGTTCGCGGCGGTGGCGCAGTGCGTTATGGGCCACAGAACGTTGGCGGCATTGTCAACTTCGTGACCCGGGCGATCCCCGAGCAAGCCACGTTCAAGGCCGCCTTGCAGAACCAGATCAGCCCCTCCTCCAGCCACGACGGTTTCAAGAACAGCGCCAACCTGCTGGTCGGCGGTACCAACGACAACGGCCTGGGCGGTGCGCTGCTGTATTCCGGCAGCCGTGGCGGCGACTGGCGCGAGCACAGCGACACGCAGATCGACGACCTGATCCTCAAGGGCAAGCTGCAACTGGATGAAGCCCACAGCCTGCACGCCATGGCTCAGTACTACGAAGGCGAGGCCCAGATGCCCGGCGGCCTGAGCACCGCCGATTTCGACGCCGACCCGTACCAGTCGAAGCGATTGAAAGACAAGTTCTGGGGCCGGCGCACCTTGTTCAACTTTGGCTATGACTACAAGCAGGATGACCGCCAGTTCAGCGTCAACAGCTTTTTCACCAAGACGCTGCGCAGCGGCTACCTGGACCAGGGCAGCTTCGTCTCGCTGTCGCCGCGCGAGTACTGGGTACGCGGTATCGAGACGCGCTTCTCGCAAGGCCTGGCCCTTGGCGACAGCTGGCATGAGCTGGGCATCGGCTACCGCTACATCAATGAAGCCGGCCACGAGCTGCGCTTCCGGGAACCGCTCGATGGCAGCCTGCCGACCACTGCCAGCCGCAACGACCGCGATACCCGTGGCAGCACCGAAGCCCACGCGATCTACCTGGACGACCGCATCGATATCGGCCGCTGGACCATTACCCCGGGCGTGCGCTACGAGATGATCGACTCCGAGCAAAGCAACACGCTCAACGGCCAACGCTACCAGGGCAGCTACAACACCGCACTGCCAGCGCTGAACGTGATGTACCACCTGACCGAAAGCTGGAACCTGTACGCCAACACCGAGGGTTCGTTCGGCAGCGTGCAGTACAGCCAGATGCCGAACCGGGTCAGCAGCGGCGAAGTGAAACCGGAAAAGGCCCGCACCTGGGAAGTGGGTACTCGCTACGACAACGGTGACTTGCAGGCCGAGATCGGCGCGTTCCTGATCAACTTCGACAACCAGTACGAAAGCAACCAGACCAATGACTCGGTGATAGCCCGCGGCGAAACCCGCCATCAGGGCATCGAAACCAGTATTCGCTACGCACTGGACGGGCTGAGCCCGGCGCTGGCGGGTGTCGACGTGCACGCCAGCTATGCGTTCGTCGATGCCACCATTCGCGAGGACGGCCCGAACAAGGGCAACCAAGTGCCGTTCTCGTCGCGGCACAAGGGCAACCTGGGCGTGGGCTATACCAAAGGGCCATGGGAGTTGAACCTGGACGGCAGCTTCCAGAGCAGCCAGTACGCCGACAATGCCAACACCAGCACTGAAAGCGCCGACGGCAGCACCGGGCGCATCCCGGGCTACATGCTGGTCAGCACCCGCGCCGGCTACGACTTTGGCCCGCAACTGTCGAACCTGAAGGTGGCGGTTGGGGTAAAGAACCTGTTCAACCGCCAGTACTACACGCGCTCTTACGATGACAACAACAAGGGCAAGTATGTGGGTGAGCCGCGGACCTTGTATGTGCAGACCTCAGTAGCATTCTGAGCGAATGCAAACTGCCGTTGTGCAGCCATCGCCGGTCGGTCAGTTGCCACAGGATTGGCGCAGCAACGAGGCCAAAAGGCGCAATGGGGAACCGGCTACAGGGCGACGGGCTGTGCAACAGCGCATATGCAACAAGAAATTTATTTTCCGAAAGGGCTTGAATTCATCCCGCGGTTGCCTGACCTTAGAGTCAAGAGGCGCAGAATTTCCAACGGTCTCAAGGACCTGGCCGCGCCTCCATGCGAGCAAGCTGAATAAGGATTGAATCATGCAAATCCAGGTCAACAGCAGCAACCATTTCGAAGGCAACGCCCGGCTCGACCAGTGGGTCCGCAGTACACTGGAAAGCTCACTTGAACGTTACGAGGACGACCTCACCCGCATCGAGGTGCACCTGCGCGACGAAAATGGCGCCAAGCCCGGACCGCATGACAAACGCTGCCAGATGGAGGCTCGCCCCAAAGGCCACCAACCGATTTCCGTGACCCACACGGCCGCTTCGCTGGACCAGGCAGTGGATGGTGCCGCCACCAAGCTGAACCACGCGCTGGAGCACTTCTACGGCAAGCTGCGCAGCAAGCGCGGCGCCCTGGAACTGAGTGACCCCGACGCCTGATCGCAACAACCGAAACGCCCGGCCAAGTGCCGGGCGTTTTCGTTCCCGCCCGGGTCAATTCAATTGACGACGCGCAGGCGTGATACGGGGAACAGGTTGTCCAGGGTTTCCAGCAAACGGGCCTGGTAGATCGGCTTGCGGAAGAAGTCCAGTACCTGCAATTGCACCAGTTCGCTGACGTCATCCAGGTCGGCTTGTGCCGACATGACGATCACCGGCAAATGCAGGCGGGCGGTATGCTCGCGCAGGCGCTTGATCAAGCCGATGCCACTTTCGCCCGGCATGCGCACATCAGTGATCACCAAGGCTACGTCCGGGTGACAGGTCAGCTGGTGCAAGGCCGCCTTCACCGAGGTGGCGGTCAGGCAGGCGAAGCCCTCGTTTTCGAGCAGCTCCGCCAATTCCAGCAGAACGTCCTGCTCGTCATCCACCAGGAGGATCTGCTGACGCGCGCAAGCGTTCTGCATGCCGCTGGCTCCCTTTCAGGTCTCAAAGCGCATCCTTGATAGTCGTGAACGTTGCGTTCACGGCCGAGGAAATATCCCCGACGAAAGCCGCCAGCACCACTGCAACCATGGTTGCGATGACGGCGTATTCGATACCGGATGCACCGTCCTTGCGATGCAGGAAATTCATGCAGTGCAGAATGAACAGTTTCATGCTTCAGCTCCTTGCGGCATGGATGCCGGCGGCGGCGGTATCAAAATGACACCGATCTGCCATCAAAGAATTGCCAAGCCGGTGCGAACTGCAAATGTATTAAAGGGTTAATTAGAAAGTATTAGTCCGCCTTGGTTAACCACCCGCCACTCGCTAACTCTTTGTTTTCACGCGACCTGCTCGGCATCCTGAAAAAAACTGCCAGGGCTCATGGCAAATGGCGATGGCTGCGCTAACTTGCTATAGCGAAATAGTGACTTTTCGCCATCATCCAACGCGTGCAGGGAGGCCGAGATGAGCAGCCGCTTGACCCTATTCCTGGCCGCGTTTTTCTTGCTGGCGGCGCTGTTGGCAGGCTACTGGGGCGTGGTGCTCAGCCGCCCGCCGGCCGCCCCTGTCGCCGCCGCGCCTACCGTTGCACCGCCGAGCGTGGCCACAGCGCCAGCGCCCAGCGCGCCAGCGGAAGCGCCGCGCACGGCGGTGGTCGTGCTGCGCAAAGCCGTGCCAGCCAATACCCCACTCACTGAAGACGATGTGCTGGTCGAACGCCTGCAGGTCGCCCCCGCCGGTGCTTATAAGCAGGTCGCCCAGGTGATCGGCCGCAGCAGCGCCCGGCCCCTGGCGGCAGGCACCTGGCTGGAAGAAGCCAGCTTTCAGGCCGGCGGGCCGCTGGCACGGATGATCCGCGCGCACGAGCGGGCGGTGGCACTGGGCGTGGATGAAGTGGTCGGTGCCGCTGGCCAACTGCGCCCGGGTGACTACGTTGACGTGCTGCTGTTCCTGCGCGAAGAGCCCAACAACCCGCAAGCCTCGGCCCAGGTGGTACTGCCGGCCCTGCGTGTGCTGAGCGTCGGCGAGCAAACGGGGTTGGCCAACGATGGCCGCCCGGCGCAGAGCCCCGAAGAGCAAAAGGCCCGCCGCGACCAGAGCGGCCTGGGCAACGGCGCAGGCACCCGCACGGTGGCAGTGGCCGTGCCCGAGGCCATGGCCAGCCGCTTGATGCTGGCCGCCCAGGCCGGCACCTTGCGCCTGGCGGTGCGCAGTGCCGATGAACAGCGCCTGGCGCGGTACTGGAGCGAGGCCGATGCGACACCGCAGGTGGAGGCCGCCAACCGCGCGCTCTACCGCTTCAGCCAGCTGTCCCAGGCGCCGGTGGCCAGTGTGGCGAGCCCGGCGCCCAGCCATGCCGCGCCCGCCATGCACATCATCCGTGGCGCCACGGTTGAAGCAAGTGCCAACAACCCCTGAACCGGCAAGGATGCAGTGATGCGAAGTTCCTTCTTCAGACAAGCATGTTGGACCGGGCTGCTGGCCGCGCTGTTGCCCCAGGCGCAGGCGGCACCCAAAGGCTGCGAAGCGTTCGGCCAACTGCCTGCGATCATCGAGATCGACCAGGGCCTGCAGCAGGAACTGCGCTTGCCGGTGGCGATCGAGCGGGTTGCGGTCGGTGAGCCGAAGGTGGCCGATGTCCAGGCCAGCGGTGAGCGCGGTGTGGTGATTACCGCAGTGGGCCAGGGCAATACCAGCCTGATGGTGTGGACAGCCTGCACGCCGTCACCGCACAAGGCGATGGTGTTCGTCCGCGGGCGGGCCAGCGCCGATATGGCCCAGGACAGCTTCCTGCCGTCGCAGGACACGCAACTGCCCAGCCAGGTGCAAGCCGATATCCGGTTTGTCGAAGTGCGCCGCAGCAAATACAAGGAGGCAGGGGCACGGCTGTTTTTCAAGGGGTCGAACAATAGCCTGATTGGCTCGCCTGGTACGGTGCCAAATACCGTAGTGCGCCCTGATTATGTGCCTGGCGCCCAGACAGGTGAGAACCCTATCGCATATGCGGATGTGCGCCCCGGTATTCCACTCGACAATAGCGTCTTCAACATCGTCTGGGGCGGTGGCAGCAGCCGCTTCCTGGCCATGATCAATGCCTTGGAGAACAGCGGCTTCGCCTACACCCTGGCGCGCCCGAGCCTGACCGTGCTCAGTGGCCAGACAGCCAGCTTTCTGGCCGGTGGCGAAATTCCGATCCCTGTTCCCAGTGCCGGCAGTGACAACGTCTCGATCGAGTACAAGGAGTTCGGCGTACGCCTGGCACTGACCCCGACGGTTATCAGCCAAGGCCGGATCACCCTCAAGGTTGCCCCCGAAGTCAGCGAGCTGGACTACAGCAACGTGGTGACCATCGCCGGTACTCAGGTCCCGGGGCTGACGGTACGGCGCACCGACACCAGCATCGCCCTGGCCGATGGTGAAAGCTTCATCATCAGCGGCCTGGTCAGCAACAACACCCGTTCAGCGGTAGACCGGCTGCCCGGCCTGGGCAGCCTGCCGATACTGGGGGCGTTCTTCCGCAATTCGACCATGCGCCGCGACGAAACCGAACTGCTGATGATCGTCACCCCGCACCTGGTGCAACCCTTGGCGGTCAATGCAAAGCTGCCGCCCTTGCCGGGCGAGCACCTGCGCAACTACGACCCCAGCTGGGGCCGCCTGTTCTTCCTGGAGAACGGCAACTTCGATGGCAAGGGCGGGCTGTCGCAATGAACGAGAGCCTGAACCCGACCTTCCTCGCCATCACCCGCACCGAAGAGGACCTGCACTGGCTGCAGGGCGCCTTGGCACCGCAAGGCCAGGTGATCGGCGCCAACGGTGGCAGCCTCGACGAGCTGCTGGCCCTGGTCAATGCCACCTTCAGCAACCTGATGTTCATCGGCCTGGACCGCGAGCAACTGATCAACCAGTGCGCCTTGATCGAGGGCGTGCTGGAGGCCAAGCCAATGCTGGCGATCGTCGCCCTCGGCGATGGCCTGGATAACCAGCTGGTGCTGCATGCCATGCGCGCTGGCGCCCGCGACTTCGTCGCCTATGGCTCGCGCGCCAGCGAAGTGGCCGGGCTGGTGCGGCGCCTGGGCAAACGCATGCCAGCGGTGGCCAGCAACCCCAGCCTGGGCGGGCTGACGGTGCTGTTCGGGGTGCAAAGCGGTGCCGACGGCGCATTGCTCACCACCCACCTTGCCCGTGTGGTGCAGCAGAGCGGCCAGCAAACCCTGCTGCTGGACCTGGGCCTGCCGCGTGGCGACAGCCTGGCGCTGCTGGGCCTGGAGGCGTCGTTCTACTTCGGTGACGCCCTGCGCCACCTGCGCCGCCTCGACACCACGCTGATCGACAGCGCATTCACCCGCGACAACACAGGCCTGCGCCTGCTGACCTATGCCGAAACCGATGAGCCACTGCAACACACCAGCGCTGCCGAGTTGTACATGCTGCTCAGCGCCCTGCGCCAGCACTTCCAGCACATCATCGTCAACCTCGCCGGGCATGCCGACAGCGAAGCCCTGCGCACGTTGGTCAGCCACTGCGACAAACTGGTCATCTACACCGACCAGAACATTCTCGAGTGCCGGCGCAACCTGGAGGTGCTCGACCTGTGGCGTGATCATGGCATCAAGCTGGAACACGCCAGCCTGTTGGTGGACCGCTACCTGAGCAACGTTGCCCCCGACGCCGACACCTTGGCCAAGCGCTACGCGCTGCCTTTGCTCAGGGCCCTGCCCTACAGCCCTGAAGTTCGCCTGAACGTGAAAAACCAGGGCCTGAGCCTGTTCGAACTGGCCCCCCGTGAGCCGCTTACGCAAGCCTTGCGCAGCCTGGGCGAACGCCTGGCCCGGCGCTCGGAAAACCTCGCACCGCCGGCCGTCACCTGGCTGCGCCGGCTTTGGGGCAGCAAATGAACAACGATCAACCGTTTGGTGGCCCGCAACCGGCCGCGGGCGACCCCTACGCGCTCAAGCGCGCACTGCACCGCTTTGCCATCGATGCCATCGAGGACAGCGGCCGCAACCTGCTGGAAGGCGCACGGCCGGCGCTGACCCAGTTCGTGCTGGAGCAGGTTGGTGACTACGTTGCGCGCCTGCGCCTGGCGCTGTCGCGGTATGAAATGGAGCGGCTGGCCGAAGAGCTGGTGGACGAGTTGACCGGCTTCGGCCCGCTGGAAGTATTGCTGCGTGACCCCAGCGTCACCGAAATTCTGGTCAATGGCCCCCATCGGGTGTTCGTCGAGCGGGCCGGCCTGTTGCAGCAGACCGACCTGCGGTTCATCGACGCCCACCATGTCGAACGGGTGATGCAACGCATCCTCGCCCCGCTCGGGCGACGCCTGGACGAGTCCTCGCCCATGGTCGACGCCCGCATGCCCGACGGCAGCCGGGTCAATGCGATCATTCCGCCCGTGGCGCTGGACGGCCCGTGCCTGTCGATCCGCAAATTCCGCCAGGACATGCTCAAGAGTGCCGACCTGCTGGCCACCCGCGCTATCGACCAGCCTATCTTCGACTTTTTCGAACGCGCCGTGGGCAAGCGCTGCAACATTCTGGTCAGCGGCGGCACCGGCACCGGCAAGACCACCCTGCTGAACATCCTCAGCCAGATGATCGCCCCTCGCGAGCGCCTGGTCACCATCGAAGACGTTGCCGAACTGCAACTGCACCACCCCCACGTGGTGCGCCTGGAAACCCGCCCGCCCAATGCCGAAGGGCACGGTGAGATCAAGGCCAGCGAGCTGATCCGCAACGCCCTGCGCATGCGCCCGGACCGCATTATCCTCGGCGAAATCCGCGGCAGCGAAGTGCTCGATGTGCTGACCGCAATGAACACGGGCCATGATGGCTCGATGAGTACCGTGCACGCCAACAGTGCACCGGACGCACTCTTGCGCCTGGAGACACTGGTCGGCCTGAGCGGCCGGCAAGTTGCCGAAAAGACCTTGCGGCAAATGGTCTGTGCAGCGCTGGACGTGGTGATCCAGCTGACCCGCCTGCCCGATGGCCGACGCTGCGTCAGCGAAGTGCTGGAGGTGGTTGGCGTGCGCGATGAGGTGTACGTCACCAACACCTTGTTCCGCCTGGACCGCCGGGGCGGTGACAGCTTCCTGCGCGAGGCGCTCCACCCGGCCGGCAGCAAGCTCAAGGCAGAGGGCCTGCTGTGACCGGCCCGCTGCTGCTGGCGCTGTGCCCGCTGTTGCTGGGCCTGGCCCTGCTGCTGTTGCGCCGCGGCCTGTACAAGCGGCACGAAGAGCGCATCCTGCAACGCCTTGGGCGCGCGTTCAGCATCGTGCGCAATGGTACGGCACGGCGCAGCTGGCTCGACCCGCTGCTGCAACGCGCCGGTTTGACGACTGTCGAGCTGCACCCCCAGCGCTGGCTGCTGGCCTGGCTGGGGCTGGTGCTGTTGGCGCTGGTCGCGCTTGGCTGGGTCGCTGCGCTGATGCTGCTGACCGGTCTGCCGGCCATTGCCTACCTGCTCATCAGCTGGCAGAGCCGTCGGCACATGCGGCACGTGGTCGAGCAACTGCCCGGCCTGCTGGACTACAGCGTGCGCAGCCTCAAGGCCGGGCGCACGCTCAATGATGCGGTACTGGGCGCTATCGACAGCAGCCGCGAGCCATTGCGCACTACGCTGGCGAGGGTCCGGCGCAATGTGCAACTGGGCGTGCCGCTGGAGGACGCCATGACCGAACTGGCCGAGTTGCACCAGCAAGACGAATTGCGGCTGTTCGCCCTGGGCTTGCGCATCAACCAGCGCCATGGCGGCAACGCCAGTGAACTGATGGAGAACCTCATCAAGCTGATCCGCGAGCGCGAGCAAGGGGCCCGCCAGCTCAAGGCCATGACCGGCGAAACGCGCATCACGGCCATCATTCTCGGGGCGTTGCCACTGGCGATGGTCGGTTACTTCCTGCTGGCCAACCCCCACTACCTGCTGGCCATGTGGCGTGACAGCAGCGGCCAACTGATGCTGTTGCTGGCCTTCGCCTTGCAGGTACTCGGCTGCCTGGTGTTGTGGCGCATGATGAGGAGCTTGTGAACATGGCCATGCTGATCTGCGCCCTGTGCCTGCTGATCGCCGCCGGCCTGTTTGCCCAGCAGGCCATTCGCCAATGGCGGGCCCGGGTGCTGGTGGCGCGAAGGCTACAGGGGCGCCTGGCCCGTGCCGAGCGCCTGGAGGGCTGGCTGCACTGGCTGGGCAGTAGCCCCTGGGGGCAGCGGCTGCAGAAGTTCGACGGTGAAAGCCAGGCCCTGCTCGAGCGTATAGGCTGGCGTCGCAGCCGCCAGCGCGCGCTGTTCGCCGCCGTGCAACTGGGCCTGCCACTACTGGCGGTGGTACTGACCCTGCTATTGCAGCAAGGCTTCAAAGGCGCTGCCGCCGCCCATTGGGTGGTCTGGCCATTGTGTGCCCTGGGCGCCGCTTACCTGCTGCCCAAGCGCCTGCTGGCCCTGGCTGCCGCCCGGCGCCAGCAGCGCATTGCCGCAGAGGTTGGCCTGATGATCCCCATGCTGCGAATCCTGTTCGAAACCGGGCTGACGGTCGAGCAGGCACTGCGCCTGCTGAGCCAGGAAGGACGAACGCTGATTCCGAACATCAGCGAAGAACTGCGCCAGGTACTGCAGCGGATGGATTCGGGGCTGGGGCTGGGCCCGGAGCTGGACAAGGCCGCCCAGGTGCTGTCGGTGGACGAATTCACCGACACCTGCGTGATCCTGCGCCAGTTGCTGGCCCAGGGCAGCGGCGCAATGAAGTCGTTGCTGGCCCTGAAAGCCTTGCTCGATGACCGCCGCCTGACCCGCCTGCAAGAGCGGGTGTCGATGATGTCGGCAAAAATGTCGGCGGTAATGATGGTATTCCTGTTCCCGGCCCTGCTGATCGTGCTTGCCGGGCCAGGCTTCTCTGCATTGGCGCGGGCGTTGAGCCCCTGAGGAAAGCGGGATGAAGACAGTCGTGTTGTGCGCATGCCTGGTATTGCTGAGTGGCTGCGCCGGGCAACAGCCGCAAGGCCTGCGCTCGTTGTTCACTGCCGCCGGTTGCAGCAAGCCGGACGCCGATCAGCAACTGGCCCTGAACCTGGCGGACGAGATGCTCAATGACGGCCGCCCGCATGCCAGCCTTGCGCACCTGCAGCAACTGCCGGACACCCTCGACCAGGTGCGCCTGCGCAAGGCCAAAGTGTCCCGGCTGCTTGGCCTTGGCGAGGCCGAACCCTTGTACCGCAGCCTGCTGGGCGGCTGCCTGGCTGCCGAAGGCGAGCATGGCCTGGGCCAACTGGCCGCGGCACGTGGCGACGACATCCAGGCCTTGCAGAACCTGCAGCGTGCTGTACGCCTGGCGCCTACCGATGAACGCGTACGCAATGACTTGGGCGTGGTCCTGATGAACCTGGGGCGCTATGAGCAGGCTCGCTTCGAGTTGCTGACGGCCATCGAGCTGAAAGACGACAACCCCCTGCCTGCGATCAACCTGGTGACCTTGGCGCTGCTCCAGGACAACTGGCAGCAGGCGACCGACCTGGTCGGCCGCTTGC